>JAAYUB010000013.1 GCA_012517875.1 Acidobacteriota bacterium
GATGAAAATCGACTCCGAGGTACAATGGTGTTGTCATTGTGTGCGCTCCTTTTGGCGCCGCGACCCCGGGAGCAATCACCCACGAGATTATATCTCGTGTCTCGGTGGCGCTAAAAGGAGCGCTCTTCTCATCACATCAACATTGTGCCGGAACCGCTCAAACAACCGCCAGAAATTTTCCGTGGTGCGGCGGGCCAGCGCGGCCTCGTCCAGGCCGTGCACCCGGGCCAGGGCGGCAGCCACGTGGCGGACGTGGGCCGGCTCGTTGCGCCGCCCGCGCACGGGCACGGGCGCCAGGTACGGCGAGTCGGTCTCCACCAGCAGCCGGTCCGCCGGCACAGCGGCGGCGGCGGTGCGGACGTTGTCGCCTCTGGGGAACGTGATGGGGCCGGCAAACGAGACGTAAAACCCCAGGGCCAGGCAGCGCGCCGCCATGGCCGGGTCGCCGGCGAAGCAGTGCATGATGCCGCCCGGGTTGGGCGGTGTCCAGTGACGCTCCAGGATGTCCAGCAGATCGGCGGTGGCGTCCCGGGCGTGGACGATCACGGGCCGGTCCGCCTCCCGCGCCATGACCAGGAGATCGCGGAAGACGCCGCGCTGGACGTCCCGCGGCGAGTGGTCGTAGTAATAGTCGAGTCCGATCTCGCCCACCGCCCACACCTCCGGTTCCCGCAGCCGATCCGTCAGGCGGGCGTACCACGCGTCGGAGGCGATCCGGGCGTCGTGGGGGTGGATGCCGGCGGTGGTGGCCAGGCCCGGGTGACGGCGGCACAGTTCCAGCGCCCGGTCCATGGAGCCGCTCTCCGGGTGGGCGTTGCCGATGGCGAGGATGAAGTCGACGCCGGCGGCGCGCGCTCGTTCCAGCACGGCGTCGCGGTCGGCGTCGAAGGCGTCCATCTCCATGTGGGCGTGGGAGTCGACGAGCATCAGGCGTCCCCATGTTCGAGGCGGCGGACCCACTGGTCCCAGCCGGCGGTGACCGCGGCGGCGGCGGCCTGGTAGACGACGGCGACGGGCACGTCCGCGGCGGCGGCGAGGCGGCGGCAGTCCTCGAATTCGGGCGTGGCCTTGAG
Source organism: Acidobacteriota bacterium (assembly GCA_012517875.1). NCBI lineage: Bacteria > Pseudomonadati > Acidobacteriota > Acidobacteriota bacterium. The sequence goes on from JAAYUB010000013.1 coordinate 1,074, forward strand.
CAGGCGGCCGCGCCGCAGTCCCGCCTTGACCGAGACCGCGCCGTACGGCGTGTCCACAGCGAAGCTCCTCCGATCCAGCACCTCCCGCGCGCAGCGGTGCACCCGCACGCCGAACGTGGTGCTCCGCGCCAGCAGCTCATCGGCGAAGCGTGGGGTGTCAGGCGGGCGGCACAGGAGCGTGAGCAGGGTACCGGGCCGGGACTTTTTCATTTGAACAGGGGTGAGGAACACGTCGAGGGCGCCGGCGGCGCGCAGGGTGTCCGCCAGCTCCCCCACCAGCTCGGGGAGCATGTCGTCCAGGTTGCACTCCAGCACGGCCACCTCGGTGTCGGCGGCGCCGGCGTCCGCCATTTCGATGACGAGCAGGCGGAGCGCGTTGGGACCGTCGGGATGCTCCCGGCTGCCGGCGCCCCAGCCGGTGCGGAGCAGGGTGCCGGCGGGGAGGCGGCCCGGCTCCGGCACCAGCGTCCGCAGCACCGCGGCGCCGGTGGGGGTGACGAGCTCGCCGGCAAAGTGCGCCGAATAGACTGGGAAGCCCCGCAGCAGTTCGGCGGTGGCGGGCGCCGGCACCGGCAGCACGCCGTGGGCGCACCGCACCGTGCCGGAACCTACGTTGGCGGCGGAGCAGGCGAAGCTATCGAAACCCAAGTGGTCCAAGGCCAGGGAGATGCCGACGATATCCACGATGGAATCCACCGCTCCCACCTCGTGGAAGTGGACCGCCTCGGGCGGCCGGCCGTGGATCTTTCCCTCGGCGATCGCCAGGTGCTCGAAGATCGCCGTGGCGCGCGCGCGCACCGCCGGCGCCAGGGGAGCCGCCGCGATCATGTCCCGGATCTGGGCGTACGTCCGATGATCATGGGTTGAGGGTTGCATGTTGAGAGTTGAGAGTGGATGGTTGATGATTGATGGTTGATCGCCTTGCTCGTGCTCGTGCTCGTGCTCGTAGTCGTGCTCGTGCTCGTGCTCGCCGGCGCGTGCTTGATCGTGTGCGCGCCCGCGGACATGTTTATGCTCCTGCCCCGCGATGTGTACCGTCAGCCGCGTGGCGGCGACGCCGCCCCGGAGCACCCGGTTCACTTCCAACCGGTAACCCCCAACCGGGAGCGCGGCCAGCCCCTGCCGGACGGTCTCGAAGTCGGCGCCGAGGTCCAGCAGGGCGCCCAGGATCATGTCGCCGCTGCAGCCGGAGAACAGGTCGAAGTAGAGAGTCTTCATGCATCGCCTCGCACGGTCGCGGGTTCTGGATCCGGGTCTCGCGGCGGGATCATTCCGCTAGGCGTCGGTCCAGCTCCGGCAGGATCTCGCCGGATGGTCCTGGGAGTATGATGTCCATGATGGGGCTGAGTGGCGTCTCGGCCACGTTGACTTCAACGAGCCGGGCGCCCGCGGAGCGGGCCATCATGGGCAGACCGGCCACCGGGTACACCAGGCCCGACGTCCCCACCACCAGCACCACGTCGGCGGCGCGGACGGCCTCGGCGCCGGCCTGGTACGCGTCCATGGGCAGGCTCTCGCCGAACCAGACCACGCCCGGGCGGAGCAGGGCGCCGCAGGCGCAGCGCGGCGGGAGATGGGGCAGCGGCGCCCGTTCGTCCAGTTCCTCCCGGCCGCAGGCGGTGCAACGCACCCGCCAGATGTCGCCGTGCACGCAGAGGACGACGCGACTGCCGGCACGTCGATGCAGGCCGTCTACGTTTTGCGTCACGAGGGTGAAGGCCGGGAAGCGGCGCTCCCAGCGGGCCAGCGTTTCGTGCCCCGCGTTGGGGGCGCAACCGGCGATGAGCTGGCGGCGCCAGTCGTACCACTCCCAGACGAGGCGCGGGTCGCGGGCGAAGGCGTTGGGGGTGGCCAGCTCCTCGGCCCGGAAATTCTTCCACAGTCCATTGGCGCCGCGGAACGTCGGCACGCCGCTTTCGGCGGAGATCCCGGCGCCCGTGACCACCGCCACAGCCCGGGCCTCGCGCAACCACGTGGCGGCCCGGCTCAGTTTGTCGTTCATGCGCCCCGCTCCCGTGCGGTGATTCTCCGCGCGCCGGCCACGGCCGGCTCGGCCGGCGCATCGCCCGTCTCGACAAGCCGACCGGCTTTGTTATAATATACGCCTCTGGCGATTACAAGCCTCCATCCATCGGGAGTTTGCGTGACCGTGCCCCCCGACCTCGACATGCGGTATCCCCACTGCACCGTCCCCGTTTTTTTCGCCGACGGACGGGAGCCGGCCGAGCTGGAGCGCGCGGTGATCCGCCCGCTGGCGCCGGACCGGATCGCCCTTGTCTCCGATGCCAACGTCTTCGCCCGGCATGGCTACGCCCTCGAGGCGCTGCTGGCGCAGGCCGGCCATGTGGTCGCCACCGTCGTGCTCCAGCCGGGCGAGGAGACCAAGTCGCCGGAGGTGGCCGCCGAGGTGGCCGGCGCCTTTTGTGAAAACGGGCTGAGCCGACGCTCGCTGGTGCTGGCCTTGGGTGGCGGCGTCGTGGGAGACCTGGCCGGTTTCGTCGCCGGGATCTACATGCGCGGCATTCGCTACGTGCAGGTGCCCACCTCGCTCCTGGCCCAGGTGGACAGCGCCGTCGGCGGCAAGGTGGGCGTCAACCTGCACGACGCCAAGAACATGCTGGGTCTCTTTTACCAGCCCGCCGCCATCTGGGTGGACACCCGCTATCTCGCCACGCTGCCGGAGGCCGAATATCACGGCGCCTTCGGCGAGGTGCTCAAGTATGCACTGACCCTCGACGCGACCCTGTACGAACGGCTGGCGGCGCTGCCCGCCGTGGCGGCGGTTCGCGGCGACGCCGCCTTCAACGCCGAGCTGGTGCGGCGGTGCGTCGCGCGCAAGGCCGAGGTGGCGGCCGCCGATGAAACGGAGCGGGGGCTGCGCCGAGTGCTCAACTTCGGCCACACTGCCGGCCACGCCCTGGAGGCGGCCGGCGAATACCGCCGCTTCTGCCACGGCGAGGCGGTGGCGGTGGGTATGGTGGTGGCGCAGGAACTGGGTCGGCGACTGGGATGCGTGGATGCGGCATGGGCCGAGGCCAGCATCGCCTGCATCCGGCGGCTGCTGCCGGCGCCGGCGCTGGACGGCCTCGACGCCGGGGCGCTCCTGGCCGCCATGACCCACGACAAGAAATGGTCCGGAAGCCGCCGCTGCTTTGTGTTCTCCACGGGGCCGGGCCGCCATCGCATCGAGGACGACGTTCCCGCCGAGGCGGTCGCCGCAGCCCTCCGTCACGTGCTGGCGGCGGATCCGGCCGCATCGGCGTGGGTGTAGCGCCGCCATCCGGAGGCCCCCCTGAGCGAGCAGCTGCCGCCCCCCCTCCCCGTCCCCGACAAGGGCTGCCAGGTCCGCGCGATGTTCGCCGGGATCGCCCACCGCTACGACCTGCTCAACCACCTCCTGTCTTTTGGGACCGACATTCGTTGGCGCCGCGCGGCGGTGCGCCGGTGGGCGTTGCAGTTGCCGGCGGGACGCGCGGTGCTGCTGGACCTGTGCTGCGGCACCGGCGACCTGGCCCGGCTCATGGCCCGCTTCGGACCGGTGACCGGCTGCGACTTCTGCCTGCCCATGCTGGCGCGGGGCCGCGACAAGCTGCGCCGCCGCGCGCCCCGCGGCCACCCCGTCCGTCTGGCCGCGGGCGACGCTCTGGCGCTGCCGTTTCCCGACGGCTGCGTTGACGGGCTGATGGTGGCCTTCGGCGTACGCAACTTCGCCGACGTGGACGCCGGGCTTCACGAGATGCGCCGGGTGCTGCGCCCGGGCGGGGTGGCGGGAATCCTGGAATTTTCCCAACCGACCCTGCCGGTGTTCCGGCCGCTGTTCCTGTTCTACTTCCACCGGGTGCTGCCGGCGCTGGGACGGCTGATCTCCGGCCGCGGCGGCGCCTACCGCTATCTGCCCGAGTCGGTGGCCGCGTTCCCCGACGCTTCGACGTTCGCGGCGCAGCTCGAGGCGGCGGGTTTCCGCGACGTGACCTGGCGGCGTTACACCTGCGGCGTCGCCGCCCTGCACGTGGCCCGGCGGTGACGGTCGACGCGGGAGCCGCGCCGTATTCGATTACCTTCTACCGGCTCAGTACGTTGAAGGCCAGAAGGGCGGCCAGCCCGGGTCGTCGGGCACCTCGGCCTGAAGGTGCTCGTAGAGCCAGGCGGTGGCGCCGCCGGGCAGGGGCCACCGGCGGCGGAGGACGAACCGCTCCGGGTGCTGCCGGACGAACGCCGTCAGGCGGGCGTTGTCCGCGGTGTTCCAGACCGGCCCCTGATTGCCGTCGGCGAGCAGCACCCACCGGTAGGGCCGGAACGCGGTGCCGTCAGGGTCGAAGGCGCTGATCCGCCAGACGGCCAGCTCCTGCTTCATGAGCGCGGCCGTGGCCCGGATGCTCCAGACGTTGAAGCGCGGGGCGTCGGGTACCAGGCCGAGGCTGGCCCGGCCCGGGGCGGGTTGCGTGCTGACATACTGCACGATCTCCGCCAGACGCCAGTTCTCGCGCCGGGGCGGTGTCCAGATCTCGAAAGCGTCCTGCTGGTAGAGGAACCAGGCGTCCGGCCAGCGGCGGACGGATGCCGCCGGCGCGCCGTCCGGCGTGTCGCGGAGGAACCGTTCGGCGAAGGCGTCCGCCGCCGCCGGCGCCACCGTCAGCCGTGGTGGGATGAGCGGGCAGCCGAACGTAAGAAGCAGGAACTGGGCGGCGGCGATACCGGCGCAGGCGCCGGCCAGGGTCCGCCGCAGCCACGCCCGTTCCAGGCCGAACACGAAGTTCACGATGAGGAGCGACACTGCCGGCAGCACGGGGCTGATGTGCCGGGGCGCCTTGTTCGCGAGCAGAGTGAAGATGACATACGGCACCGCCATCCACACCAGTGCCAGCGCCAGGGACCAGGCGGCGGCATCGGCCCGCCGGCGCGCCAGCCGGACCAGCGCCGCCGCCACCGCCGCAAGGAACACCAGGAAGAGCGGCCCGAACAGGTGCCAGCTGCACAGGGCGCGCAGGTAGTAGCTCCAGCCGGCCAGGCTCCACACGACCGGGTCGCCTTCCACGGGCCCCAGCCCCTGGGTGACCGGCAGGAACTGGGCCGCCAGAAAACCGGCCCGGTGCAGGTACCACGGCCAGGCCACGGCGGCGGCCGCCACCGCGGCCCAGGCCACATTGTCGGCGGCGGCGCGTCGGGCCGCCGTGTCGGGCGCCCGCTGCCAGGCCCGGATCGCCAGCAGCGTCAGCGGCCCGACGGTGTAGAACAGGATGGTCCATTTGGTGAGCAGCGCCAGCCCGAAGACGATCCCGAGTCCCACCGTGAGACGGCGGCGGCAGAAGCCCTCGGCGGCCGCGGCCAGGGCGACGATCAGGGCGGTGAGGGCCACCGTCTCGAGGTCGATGAGCAGATCGCGGCTCAGCCACACAACGTGCGGCCACGCGGCGGTGAGCGCGGCGGCCAGCAGGCCGGCCTCCGCCCGGCCGGTGGCACGCCGGCCGAGATAGAAGACCGACCCGAGCAGCACCGCCAGGAAGGGGAGGTGGATCAGGGTGGCCGTGTCAGGGCCGGCGCGCAGGGCCAGCAGGGGCGCCAGCAGGAGATAGAACAGGGGCGGATAGAAGGGCGACAGGCCCAGCAGCGCCGTCAGCCCGCCGTCGCCGTGACGGAAGAAGTTGAGGAAGCGCAGGGCGTGGGTCAGGTGGAGGGCGCTGTCCCACATGGGTGGCCGGTCGTTGGCTGCCAGCCACCACACTTGGGCTGCGGTCAGCGCCAATCCCAGTCCGATCAGCGCCAGCCATACCCAGCGGGGCGTGTTGGCGGGAACCGGCGCGCGCATGGTCCGTCGTCCGCCGTCACAGGTAGGGGGTGTCGATCACCCGGTTGAGCAGCATGAGTAGTTCGTCGGGGTCGCTGAAGCCGCCCAGGGCGTGCCCCTTGCAGCCGCGCCGGCTGCAGGCGTCCACCTTGCCGCCGCCCCGGATGCCCAGGGTGAACATGGGGGCGGCGCACAGGGTGCACGGATAGTCGCGGTTGAGCGGGGCGTGGCAATGGGGGCACAGGAACGTCACCACCGTCCCGTCCGCGATGTCAAAGGGGAGCCGGACGGCATAGTCGTTGAAGTAGGTGCTCAGCGCGACGGTTCCCGTGCGGCCGGCATCGTCGCGGAGCTTCAGCTCGATCCATTCGCCGCGGGTGAGTGCGGCCTGGCAGTGGGGGCAGACGGTCTCCAGCAGGATCTTTTTCATGGCGATGCCTCGACCTTCAGATTTTCATGATCTTCTGGGTGTACAGGAACCGCTTGATCTTCCGGGTGGTGGTCTTGTCGAACTCCTCCCAGCGGATGGTGAACCGGCGCACCCGCTTGTAGGGCGGCAATCCGGCGCAGCGGCGGCGGAGTTCGGTGCGCAGGATCTCCTCCACCAGCTCGTCGGACAGCGTGACGCCCTTCTCCTGGCAGTGCTTGTCCACCGCCTCCATGTTGGGCACGATGATGGCCTGGATCTCCTCGACCTCGGGTCCCGTCGCCTCCGGGCCCTCCCAGACGAGGCTCTCCAGGATGAAGGGGGACTGGTTCAGGTAGTACTCCACTTCCTCGGGGTAAACGTTCTTGCCGTTGGCCAGCACGATCACCGCCTTCTTGCGGCCCTGGATGTGGACGAAGCCGTCGTCGTCGATGTAGCCGAGGTCGCCGGTGTGGAGCCAGCCGTCGCGGATCATCTCGGCGGTGGCCTCGGGGTTCTCGAAATAGCCCTGCATGATGTTGGGCCCGCGGGCGCAGATTTCGCCGTCCACGATCCGGATCTCGACGTGGGGCAGCGGCAGCCCGGCGGCGCCGTCCTTGAACAGCTTCGACCGGTTCACCGCCAGGATCGGCGCGCACTCGGTCAGGCCGTAGCCCTGGATGCAGTGGATGCCCAGCTCGCGAAAGAACTTCACCACGTCAGGGTCCACAGCCGCCCCGCCGCTGACGAGCAGGCGCAGCCGGCCGCCGAACTTCTGGTGCACCGCGCCGAACACCTTCTTGCGCAGATCCAGGCCCAGCAGTCCGGTCACACCCACCAGCCCCTTGGCCAGCCGGAACCTGCCTCGGCCGCGCTGGTCGATCCCCTCCTGGATTTTGCGGTACATCGACTCGAACAGCAGCGGCACGCCCAGCATCATCGTGGGCTTCACCTCGCGCATGGTGTCGGCCACGCGCCGCAGGTTGTCGCAGTAGACGATGGTGCAGCCGCGGTACAGCGGCGTGAGCATGCCGCAGGTGCACTCGTAGGTGTGGTGCAGCGGCAGCACGGACAGGAACGTGTCGTGCTCGTCGATGTAGACGGCGCGGCACATGTCCATCATGTTGGCGGTGATGTTGCGATGGCTGAGCATGACGCCTTTGGAGCTGCCCATGGTGCCGGAGGTGTAGATGATGGCCGCCGTCGCTTCCGGATCGATGGCCGGCGCCGGGGCGCCCTCGGCGCGGATCCGTTCCGCGCCCTCCTCCAACAGCCGCGCCAGCGACAGCACGCCACCGTCGTGGGCGGGGGCGTCCATGGAGATCACCGTTTTGAGCCGGGGCAGCGCGGCGCGAATCTCCCGGACCGGATCGGCGAAGCGCTCCGAGGTGACGAGCAGCTCGGCGCGGGTGGCGTCGAGGATGTGGCGCACCTCGCCCTCGCGCAGGTCCTTGTCCACCGGCACGTTGATGCCGCCGCTGCCGGCTCCGGCCAGGTACGCGAGCGCCCACTCCCAGCGGCCCTCGGAGTAGATGCCCATGGTCCTGCCCGGCCGGTGTCCGTGGAGGGCCAGCGCCGCTTCCAGCGCAGTCACCCGGCGGGTGAACTCGGCGTAGGTGATCCCGGTCCACGTGTCGCCGTATTTGACCCGGAAGGCGTCACGAGGGCCGTACAGGCGGGCGCTCTGGGCCAGCATATCCCGCAGGTCCCGGATCTCCCGCACGTCGTACCAGGGGTAGTTAGGCATGCTGATTCCTTTCCATGAAAATCAATCACCACAGAGTACCCGGCGGACACGGTGTGGCGTCTGGTCTGGAGATAGTGAAAAACGTCTACATTATATCACCGGCGGGACATTCTGATCAGACAGATGGCCGTCGGCGGTCCGGGCGGCGGTGGGATTCCGAGCAGCATCGCGACGAGGCTCACCGGCGCGCAGCGCCGTCCGCAGCGCGCCGAGCGCGATCGCCGGCAACCGTAATTTGCGGCCAACTATCGGCAATTTATGCAGTATTATCAGGCGTAAAATGTACGAAGGAGTGTCCGTGCCGAAAGATTTTCGGAATGCCGCTCGCCGGCGGCGCGCCCGATCCGGCGGCGGTTTCCAGGCGGCGCGGCGCGGCGGAGACCGTCTGGCACGAGAATTGAGTTACCAGCAGCGAGCTACGGGAACCGAGGCGGGCGGCCCGACGGGACGATGAATCGGTCCGCACGGAACCGGTGACAACGGACGATCAGGAGGAAACATGACCCACACGACCCGGCTGATGCTCTACTGGGCCCCGCGGGTGCTGGGTATCCTGTTCGCCGCCTTCATCAGTCTCTTCGCCCTGGACGTCTTCGAGGGCGGCGTCCGCTTCCCCGAGACCCTCATCGCCCTGGGGATGCATCTCATCCCGACGTTGTTGGTGGTGATCACGCTGGTGGCCGCCTGGCGTTGGGCGTGGGTGGGCGCGGTGGTGTTCTTCGGACTGGCGGTGCTATACCTGGTTCTGGCTTGGGGACGCTTCCACTGGGCTGCCTACGCCGCCATCTCCGGCCCACTGGTGGTGCTGGGCGGGCTGTTCCTGCTGAACTGGGTCTGGCGGGCGGAGTTGAAGGGGTAGTCACCGGCGGCGGCATGGCAGGGGAAGGGTGAATAGGTGAATCAGGAAACGAGAGAGCGAATCGGCGAAACGTGGAACCTGTGAACTTGGAACTGGTGAACCTGCAAACTTTCCAACCTTCCAACCTTCCAACCTTCCGACCTTCGAAACTTCAAACAGCTCGATTGCAATCACGATTACGAATTACGAGGATGATCCCTCAACTCTCAACTCTCAACACTTAACTCTTAACTCTTAACTCTTAACGAACAGAAACAGCCCCGGTCTCCAGGACGCCTGTTCACCCATTCACCAACTCATCACCCTAAAGAACATGCACTTCAGATAGTGCGTCTCGGGCATGGCCGGCAGCACGGGGTGGTCCAGCGCCTGGCACCCTTCGGCCACGAGCTGCACGTCGCGGCCCGCCTCGGCCGCGGCGGCAATCACCTCCCGGAGCAGCATCTCGCGGGTGGTGAACGACGAGCATGACGCCGTGGCCAGCACCCCGCCCGGCGCCACCCGCGCCAGCGCCAGGGCGTTGTGGCGGCGGTAGATCGCCAGGGCGTCGTCGAGGAAGCGCTTCTTCTTGGCAAACGCCGGCGGGTCCAGGACGACGACGTCGAACCGGCGCGTCTCGGCAGCCAGGAACTCCTCGACGTTTTGCGTCACCGCCTCCAGCCGGTTCGCCCAGCCGTTGGCCGCGGCGGACGCCCGAGCCAGCTCCAGCGCCGCCGGATCGCTGTCGACGCAGACGGCGCGGCCGGCGCCGGCAGCGAGCAGCGTGTGGGCCCACAGCCCCGAATAGCTGAACAGGTCCAGCACGAACTCGCCTGCGTGGACCAGTTGGCTGAGGAGCCGCCGGTTCTCGCGGTGGTCCAGGAAGAGGCCGGTCTTCCGCCCCGCCCAGCAGTCCACCACCACGCGGACGCCGTCGTGGTCCACGGTGACGGGCCCGTCCCAGCGGCCCGCCAGCAGCCGCGTTTCCACCTCCAGTCCCTCGAGACGGCGGAGCAGGTTGGTGTTCCGCAGGATCACCGTGTCGGTGCCGAGGCAGGCCGAGAGCTCTTCCGCCACCAGGCCCGTCCACCGCTCCATGCCGGCCACGCTCTGGGAAATCACCAGGACGGAGCCGTAGCGGTCCGCCACGAGCCCCGGCAGGCCGTCGCTCTCACCGAAGACGAGGCGCGCCACGGCCGCGCCCGGCCGGACCCGCTCCCGCCACGCCAGTGCCGCTTCCAGCCGCCGCCGCACCAGCGCCGCATCCGGTTCGCGATCGTCGAAATCCACCATCCGCACGGCGATGTGGGACAGCGGATTGGCGTAGCCCACGCCCAGGAACTCGCCGGCGCCCGACTCGAGGCGCACCGCCTCGCCGGGCGCCACCCCGGCGAGCGCTGCGGGGTCGAAGTCGCCGCGCCAGGCCCAGCGATGGCCGCGGCGGATGCGGGTGTGGTAGTCCTTTTCCATCCGGAGCGTGCGCATGCCCAAAGTGTAGCACAGGACAACTTTTCACCACAGAGGACACAGAGGGCACAGAAGGGGATTCTGGCTTTTTATTTATTTAGCCGAGTCACGGATTGCTGGAATCCAAGCAATTTCAATTTTTTTTCAAAAAATTACAAATTATTATCGAACGGAACGACCCTGCGTTCGTTTGATCAGGTAGATGCTGATGCATCAGAATCGTCCAAGTAGGGGAGACACGAAGTGAAGCGGATGGACGCTCTCAACATCATCACCGGTAGAGTGCTGACCGCCGCATTTCGGGTGCATTCTGCCCTGGGGCCGGGATTGCTCGAGAGCGCCTACCAGGCGTGTCTGGCTTACGAACTGCATCAGATGAGGTTGAAAGCGGATGTTCAGGTCGCTCTGCCCGTCACCTATGACCAGATTCGGCTGGAGGTCGGATACCGTCTGGATATCGTAGTGGAACAGCAGGTGATTCTGGAACTGAAAGCTGTCAATCAGTTGCTCCCGATCCATGAAGCCCAACTGCTGTCCTATTTAAAAATGAGCGGACTGCCGGTGGGTCTCCTGATCAACTTCCACGAGGTCCGTCTCAAGGATGGCATCCGGCGCCTCATCAACACGAAGCCATCTCCTTGATCAGCCTACAACACCGCAGTAAATGGAAGACGTAGTTCGGCGTCTCCAACATAGATGCCCCCCTGCGTCCTCTGTGCCCTCTGTGGTGAATATTGTCTTCAATCGGCGACGGATGCTGCTCATTTCAGCATCACGGCTTCGATGGACGGGCCGTCGGCGCGGCGCTTGTCGGCCCACTTGAGGAGCAGGGCGAAGGTGAAGCCCACAATCCCCAACGCCGCGAACATCAGCATGGTCGAGGTGTAATCCACCACCGGCTTGCCGTCGACGCCGGTGACGGTGTGGGCGTCGGCGATCTTGCCGGCGATCCACGGGAAGAGCATGAGCCCGACGTTCTGGATGTAGCCGATCACGCCGAAGGCGGTTCCCAGGCGCGACTCGGGTACCATCATGGGGATGGCCGCCCAGAGCGCCGCGGGCACGAGGCTCAGCGCCACGCCCACCACGAAGATAGGCACCACCGGCGGAAAGCGGGTGTAGCCCAGCAGCAGGTGGCACGGCACAAGCAGCACCGAGCCGATGAGCATCAGGGTGGCGCGCTTCCCCTTGTGGTCCACGAACCAGCCCAGGATGGGGGTGAAGATCATGGTGCCGAAGATGAGCGCCGAGGTATAGTGTCCGGCCGCCGTCTCGGTGTAACCGAATTTCTGGACCAGGATGTCGGGGGCGAACGACTGGAACGGGAAGACCGCCGAGTAGAAGGTCACGCACAGCAGTGAGATGAACCAGAATGACGGGCTGAAGGTAAACGCCTCGCGCAGGCGGAAGACCTCCTCGGGGACCGTGCCGCCGACGGGCTGGGGCGGACGTCCGATACGCTCCAGAGCCAAATAGACGAAGAAGCTGAAAAAGCCCAGCAGCATGACCACGGCGGCGAACCAGAGCGCGCCGCGCAGGCCCCACGCCTCGGCCGCCGGCGCCTGGACGTTGAGCGCCAGGAAGGTGCCCAGGCGCATGATGGTGAGGTTCAGGCCGTAGGCGAACGCCAACTCCTTGCCCTTGAACCAGCGGGCCAGCACCTTGTTGTTCACCACCAGGATCGCCTCGGCGCCCACGCCGTAGATGGTGCGCCCCAGGAGCATGACTTTCAGCTCCGGGCTCCACTCCGGCAGGAAGGCGGTCTGGAGCCACGGGTAGAGCGGCCCCAGCAGGTCGGGCAGTCCCTGCCAGGCGCCCAGCGCCGTGAGGAAGGCGCCGAGGAAGCAGAGGAAGCCGTAGATGATGCCGGAGATCTTCAGACCCAGCTTGTCCACGAGCACGCCGGCCAGGAGCAGCATCAACAGGAAGACATTGGCCGCGGCGTAGGCTGAAAACAGCAGGCCGTACTCGGCGCCGGTGAAATGGAGTTGTTCCTTGATCATGGTTCCCAGCGGCGTGATGGAGTCGTAGATGAAATACTGGGCGAAGCAGATCAGACTCATAATCACCAGAACCAGCCAGCGGAAACCGGCTTGCTGCTTCGGGGTATCGCTCATGGGGCCTCCTGGGCGGGGACTTCGACGCGCCAGTTTATCACAGTGAACAGTGAACAGTGAGGACTGAATGGTGAGAGACTGGAAGACGTCTGCACGCTCTCGGAATTGGTTCACAAGTTCACAAGTTCGAAGGTTCGGGGGACGTTGATGATTGTAGGTTGATGGTTGAGAGGGGAATCGGTGAGTCGGCGAGACGGGACACGGAAGACGAGACCCGAACCCCGAACCGCGAGACCCGGACCGCACATCCGAACGGCGAGACTTAGACCGCAAACTCCGCCATCCGAAGTCCGACCTCCGCTGTACGGGAACGAGACTTGATCCTCGATCACGATCACGATTACGAATCACGAGCACGAGGCCGAAACCTGTGAACCTGGAACCTGCGAACAGAAACCTGCAACCATCGATCGGATACGCGGAAGTGATTCCCACTGCCGCCTTGACTTTTTCGTCCCCTTGGGAGATAATGCGCGATTGTTTGCGAGGAGGATTCATGGCTGGAAAACCGGAAGTGCACGAGGGGATCGTTCAGCTCGAGAAGGGTCTCGAGTTGATCCACAAGGGCAAGTACCAGGAGGCGGTGCCCGTATTCAAGGCGCTGCAGGGCCGCACCGATCTGCCGCCCGGCCTGAGCCAGCGGGCCGGCGTCTACCTCCGGGCCTGTCACCGCCACATGGCGCCGCCGCCGAAGGCGTCCACCGAGTTCGGCGATCTGCTGGACCGGATCGCCTGCCACCTGAACCTGGGGCAGACCGCCGAGGCGGCCGAGCTGCTCAAGAAGGCCCGCAAGCAGGATCCCAAGTCCGCCCAGGTGGCCTACCTGGAGGCGGTGCGGTTCACGCTGGAGCGGAACACCGACAAGGCGATGGTGGCGCTGGCCGAAGCGCTGGCCCAAGATCCCGCCATCCGCTTTCAGGCGCGGAACGATATGGACCTGGAACCGCTCCATCATCTCGAAGACTTTCGCCGGCTCATCGGCTGACCCTGGCTCAGGCGTCCCGCCTGACGTGGCGCAGGCAGACTGCCTGAGCCCAGCCAAGCCGGCGAGACGGTGTGCCGGCGAATCGGCGCCCGCGGCAGCTCAGGCATCCCGCCTGATGTGGTTCAGGCCTCCCGCCTGAGCAGTTCCGAGCCGGTGGCGCGCCTCCCACTGGAGGTCCCATGGACGACACCCTGCACGTGCTGATTCTCGCCGCCGGCAAAGGGACGCGGATGAAATCCGCCGTGTCCAAGGTGCTCCACACCGTCTGCGAACTCCCCATGCTGGAATGGGTGCTGCTGGCCGCTGAAGCGCTCCGGCCCGCCTCCGTCACCACCGTGGTCGGCGCCGACGCCGAGGCCGTCCGGACCGCCTTCGGCGGCCGCTCCGGCTGGGCGGTTCAGGATCCGCCCCTTGGCTCCGGCCACGCCGTAGCCCAGGCGCTCCCCGCCCTGACGGATCGCACCGGCGACCTGCTCGTGCTCATGGGCGACGTGCCGCTGCTGACCGCCGCCACCCTCCGGCGCCTGGCTGACGCCCACCGCGCCGCCCGCCCCGCCGCCACCGTACTCACCGCCACCCCGGCTGACCCGGCGGCCTACGGCCGGGTGCTCCGCGGCGCCGACGGCCGCGTCACCGCCATTCGGGAGGCCCGCGACGCCTCGCCCGTGGAACTTGCGATCGGCGAGATCAATACCGGCATCTACATCTTTGCGCTCGACGCCCTGCGCCCGCGCCTGGCGCGCCTGCAGCCCGACAACACCCAGGGCGAGTACTACCTCACCGACCTCGTGGCGCTGCTCCACGGCGACGGCCTCCGGGTGGACGGGCTGGCCGCCGCCGACCCGGCCGAGGTCATGGGCATCAACCACCGCGCCGACCTGGCGGCGGCCGAGGCGGTCCTCCAGGGGCGGATCATCCGCCACTGGATGCTGGCGGGCGTGACCGTCCACCGGCCCGACCGGGTCTGGATCGGCCCCCATGCCACGTTCGAACCCGACACCGCGCTTTGGTGGGATGTGACGGTTTCGGGCGCCACCCGGGTGGGGCCGCGCTGCGAGCTGGGACCGGGCAGCCATCTCGAGAACGCCCGCCTCGGTGCCGGCGTCCATGTCGAGTACTCGGTGATCCGCGACGCCGAGGTGGCCGACGGCACCACCGTGGGGCCGTACGCCCACATCCGGGGCGGCGCCCGCATCGGCCCCGCCAACCGGGTGGGCAACTTCGTCGAGATCAAGAAGAGCACCACCGGCGCCGGCACCAAGGCGGCTCACCTGGCCTACCTGGGCGACGCCACCATCGGCGCCGGCGTCAACGTGGGCGCCGGCACCATCACCTGCAACTACGACGGCGTCCGGAAAAATCCCACCGTCATCGGCGACGGCGCCTTCATCGGCTCCGACTCCATCCTGGTGGCGCCGCTCACCATCGGCGCCGGGGCCTACACCGCCGCCGGTTCCGCCATCACCACCGACGTTCCGCCCGACGCGCTGGCCGTGGGCCGCGCCCGCCAGCGCACCATCGAGGGCTGGGCGGCCAGGCGCCGCGCGAAGCTCGCCGGCGCCGCCGCGCCGCCCCAACCGGGTCCCAAAGAGCCGAAGCCGTCGCAGCGGTGAAGCGTTCGGCGCCGTCCCGCCCCCGCCTGATCCGGATCCACGCAGTTGTGGCGTTGCGGCCCTCATCATTCAATCACTGACCATCCGGGCGGCGAATCCGCCGACGGGTGAGCCGGGGCACCGGCGGGCGATCAGCGTTCCGTCCGGGTGCGCATCAACTCGTTGAAAGATTCGAGGACCAGGTCCGGCTGGATGTCGAGGATGCAGCGGGGACGGGGGAAGGCAGCGCAGGTGTAGCCGGGGCAGGGGTTGCAGGGGAAGGGGAGCTGGACGATCCGCGCGGTCGTCCCCCAGGGGCGCCAGGCCACCGCATTGGACGAGCCCCACACCACGAGGACCTTCTGCCTGACGGCCGCGGCGATGTGGGCGGGGCCGCTGTCGCAGCCCACGAACGCGGCCGCGTCCGCGATGAGGGCGGCCAGCTCCGCGACGGAGAGGTCGGTGAAGCGCGGCAGATCGGCACCCAGGGCGGCGCAGACCGCCTCGAGCACCGGCGCTTCGTGCGGACCGGCGCTCAACGCCACGCGGAGCGCCGGGTGCTGCCGGCGCAGCGGCGCGATGAATGCGGCGAACGATTCGGGGGGCCATTGCTTCGTCGCCAGTGTCGCCGTGGGATGAACGAGCACATAGCCGCCGGGGGCGAGCCCTGCGTCCGCCAGGCGCGCGCGGATGCGCGCGGCGGCGTCCGTCGGCACGCTCACATGCGGGTGGGGGACGGGGTCCGGCACGGGCAGCCCCAGCTCGGCCAGGAGCGCCAGCTGGTACTCCACGGTGTGCAGGGGGCGGCCGCCGAAGTGGCGGGACGGGTCGGCGGCCAGGTGGGTGTAGAGCCGCGGATTGCGATAGTGCGGGTAGCCGGCGCGCCACGGCGCCCCGGCCAGGCGCACCAGGAAGGCGCTGGTGGACCCGCCGTGGTAGTTGAGCACCAGGCCGAAGCGGCGGCGGCGCAGCTCCCGCCCCATGGCCAGACGCCGGCGGAGGGTGCCCAATGTGCCGCGGCCGCGTTCCAGGACCAGCAGCTCGTCCACCGCGGGATGACCGGCGAACACGTCGCGGAACGGCGCCTCCACGAGCACGGCGAGCCGGAGGTGCGGGTGGGCGCTCTTCAACGCCTGCAGCGACGGCGTCATGAGCACCGAGTCGCCCAGCGAGCGGAGGCGCACGAAGAGGACAGACCGGATGTCGGCGAAGGCGAAGGGGGCGATGGTCGCCTCCGGCCGTCAGGACTTGAGGGGGATGCGATCGTCCGGGTCGGGCTTGGCCTCGTCGACGAGCATCACCGGGATGTCGTCCTGGATGGGATAGACCCGCTTGCAGGCCATGCACTTGAGCCCGGACTCATCGGCGGTGAGGCGCACCTCGGTCTTGCAGACGGGACAGGCCAGAATGTCCAGCAGGTCCTTGGGAATCGGCATCTCGTCACTCCGGTAGGTCATATTCACCACAGAGGCACAGAGGACACAGAGCATTCATTTTTCATTGATCATTGGTCATTGGTCATTGGTCACATATCCTTTATGGTATATATTGTTTCTTACTGTTTATATATTATTTTAAATTTTTTAGCTGGGGATATGGTGCCGTTATAAAGATGACATCAGGTGTACGATTTCCGAAGCCCGAAGTCCAAACTTCGCTATCCTGAAAATCCAATGCCTTTTCTCCTCTACCCTTCGGTACTCTAACCTGAATCCCCCTTTGTGTCCTCTGTGCCTCTGTGGTGAAAATATTATCCGACGCCCCTTCACTGTTCACTCCTAACTCCTGTCTCCTCACTCCCATCTTTCTTCTGCCCCAGCTTGCGCTCCTCGCCGCGTAGCAGCCGGCCGATGTTCTCGTGGTGCATCCCCACGATAAGGGCCACCCCGGGGATGGTCCCCCAGACGATCACCATGTGCGGCTCGCCATAGCCCAGGAGCCAGGTCCACAGGGGGAAGGTGCCGGTGCCCAGGATGGAGCCCAGCGACACGTAGCGCGTGAGCAGGATGGTGACGATGAACACCGAGATGGTGATGAGCGCCGCGTACGGCGTGAGCGCCAGGTACGCGCCGAAGCCGGTGGCCGCGCCCTTCCCCCCCTTGAAGCCGAGGAACACGGGGAAGACATGGCCCACCACGGCCAGGGTGGCCGCGGCGGGGAAGGCGGCGAAGGCCTCGGGGCCCAGCACCCAACGCGCGAGGCCCACCGCCAGCGCGCCCTTGCCGATGTCCAGCAGGAGGGTCAGGATGCCCACCCACTTGCCCCCGGCGCGCAACACGTTCGTGGCGCCGGTGGAGCCGCTGCCCACGGAGCGGACGTCCTTCCCCTTGCTCAGGCGGATCAGGATGTAGCCGAAGGGGATGGCGCCGAGCACGTAGGCGGCCACCATGACCAGGACGGTCGGGAGGATCATCGGGCACCTCCTCGAAGCGGATAGCGGCGGAGCGCGGTGTAAACGGCGCCGTCGGGGCGGAGCACGCTCTGGAACAGGATGATGTCGGGCACCGTGAAGGCACCGAGGTCGGTGCCGTCGGCCCGGGCCTGCAGATGCGCGGCCAGCGTGTCGAGGCCGCGGCGGTCCCGCACCCGTCCCAGGGTCAGGTGCGGGTGGAAGGTGCGGGTTTCACGCGGGAAGCCCAGAGGCGCCATGGCGGCCTCGACCGTACGATAGACGGCGGCGAAATGGGGCTCCACCGGCTCCAGGCCGAGCCAGATCACGCGGGGTCCGGACCAGCCGGGAAACACGCCCAGCCGGCGCACGGACAGCTCGAACGGCGCATGCGCCGCCACGGGAGCGAGCGCCGCCTCGATCTCCGCCTCGCGCTCGGGCGCCACTTCGCCGAGGAACTTGAGCGTGCCGTGAATCCCCGCGGGGCGGGTCCAGCTCACCGCCGCGCCGAATCGGCGCAGCGGTTCCTGCAAGGCGCGGATGGCCTCCTTGATCGATTCGGGCAGCTCCACGGCGACGAACAGGCGCACGATGGTCTCCTCGCGCGGTCGGGAATGGGGTTGATTTTACTGCAAAAGGAAGGGGAGCGGAAGACGAAAGGGGAGCGGAGATTCACCGCAGCGGTCGCAGCGGCGGGGGAAGAAGGCACGCGAAGGCGCAAAGACGCAACGAATCATTCTGGATCATAGGAAGGATGAAGGGAGCGAGGCTGGCGTGAGCGGAAAGGTTGCCGTATCGGCAAACAGGAGACGGGAAACGGGAGACGAGAGGCAAGAGACGAGAGGCGGTGGACCGATGAACCTGCGAACTTGCGAACCTTTGAACCTTTAAACCGATCGATGACGATCACGATTACGAATTACGATTACGATTACGAATTACGATCACGAACGCTCAACGACTTGCGAACCTGCGAACTTGCGAACCTGCGAACCCTCATACTGATCCATGACGCGCACGGATTGGATCAATACTGCCGGATGGCCTGGATCAATTCGTCGGGGGTGACCGTGGCGGTGCCCAGCTTGGCCACCACGAGGCCGGCGGCGATGTTGGCCAGGATCGCCGACTCCTCGGGATTGGCCCCCGTACTCATGGCCAAAGTCAGCGTGCCGATGACCGTGTCGCCGGCGCCGGTGACGTCGAACACCTCGCGGGCGGCGGTGGGAATGTGGCGGGAGTAGCCGGTGGGCCGGAACAGGGTCATGCCCCCTTCACCGCGGGTGATGAGCAGGTTCTCGGCACGCGTCTTCTTCAGGATGGTGTCGGCGGCCTGGCGGAGCGACTTGTCGTCGGTGATCCGGACGCCCGAGGCGAACTCGCTCTCCTTCAGGTTGGGTGTCAGAATGGTGGCGGGACGGTACATGCTGAAGTTCTGGAATTTGGGATCGATGGCCACGATAGTCCCTGCCTTCTGGGCCATGGGGAGCACGTTGCTGAGCAGCCGCTGGTTGACCAGTCCCTTGCCGTAGTCCGACACCAGGATCGCCTCGGTGCGCGGCAGAACGGTCTGGAGAAAGCGGTGGGCCTTTCGGAACAGCTCCATGGACATGGGTGACGGCGATTCCCGGTCCACCCGGCAGACCTGCTGGTGGGCGGCGATGATCCGCGTCTTGACCACCGTGGGTCGGCCCAAGTCGATGAGCAGGCCGGCGGAGCTCAGCTTCAGGCGCTCCATCTCGTGCTGGATCTTCTCGCCGGAAACGTCCGTGTTGATGACGCCCACCATGAGCGGCTCGCCGCCCAACGCCTTGATATTGGCGGCGACGTTGCCGGCGCCGCCGATTCGGAACTCCTCGCGGCGGACCACAACCACGGGAACCGGCGCCTCCGGCGAAATCCTCTCCACGTCGCCCCAGATGAACTGGTCCAGAATGATGTCGCCCAGGACCATGATCTTTCGGTTGCGGCAGGCGCGTACGATGCCAATGAGGCGTTCCTTCTGCGACGATGCCAGTTCCATGGTCCTTCCCTCTTGCGAAATTAACCGCTATTCTAGAGGATGAAGGAGGTCAATGCAATCAGGCAATGGGTGAAGCGATGAAACGGTGAGCCGGTGAATCGGTGAATGGGTGAATCGGGAGAGAGGAGACGGTTCAGTCATCAACGATCATCCATCAACCATCAACCATCAACCATCAACCATTAACGACCATCCATCAACCGTTTCGAACCCGCGAGGCTTCCAACTTTCATCCGTCAACCGCCGGATCACGCACACCCATGATGGGATCGGGAACGAGCCTCAAGCCTCGAACCTCGAGCTTCGATTACCATTTCGAATTACGAGCACGACACGGCCCGCATACTCTTCCCCCTATCCCCTGTCTCCTCACCTCTTTCGATGATCCCCCAGGCCGTGGTCCCAGATGCGGGGCGGCGGGGGCGGCTGCACCTGCTCGCCACGGGCGGCCAGCGTGGCGGCGGCCTCCCAGTCGCGAAAGTCCCACTTGCGTCCCAACCCGTTGAGCATGTCGGCCACGGCGCGGTAGCCCCAGGCGGAACCCGGCCAGCGCCGGACGATGTCCAGGTAAGCCGTCAGCGCCTGCCGCCGGCGGCCATGCCCCTCGGCGAACCGGCCCCATTCCAGCAGCGCGGAGAGGCATTCGCTCGTCCGGCCCAGGTGGCTCCGCAGCTCCGACTCGGTGAAGGCGTTGCGCGGGCGCGCCATCTCGATGAACGCCACCAGCTCCCGATAGTCGCGGACGGCGGCGGCGTCGCGGCGCACATGGAGCGCCTCCGGCTTTCCCTGCAGAAAGATCTCAGGGCCCGCCGCGCCGGCGGCCGCGGCTTCGGCAAACAGGGCCGTACCCGGGTAGTAGCAGAGCGGCGAGACGATCCCGTCCTGGAGGCCGTGCTCACGAAACAGCGCCTGGTCGAGCTCCAGGTCGGCCGCGGTCTGACCCGGCACGCCGGTGATGAAGTAGGCTGAGGTGCGCACGCCCGCCGTCCGGCACGCCTGCAGTGTCCGCGGGATGAGCTCCGGCCGGACCGCCTTGTCCAGCCGCTCGAGGATCCGCGGCGATGCCGACTCCACGCCGAACTGGATCTGGTCGCAGCCGGCCTGGCGCATGGCCACGGCCAGCTCCCCGTCCATCAGATTGACCCGGGACTGGCAGTTCCACAACACGCCCAGGCCGCGCTCCTGCAGCCGGCGGCAGAACTCAAGCACGTGCGCCCGGTCGGCGGTGAAGCTGTCATCGCGGATTCCGAAGTAGGTCACGCCGAAGCGCCGGCGAAGCATGTCCATCTCGTCCACCACGGCGGCGGCGCTGCGCCGGCGCAGCTGCCGGCCCCAGAAAGCGGGGGTGCAGCAGAAGGTGCAGCGACCGGGGCAGCCGCGGCTGGTGACGAGGAAGCCGGGCTGCTCGTCGGCGCGGACCCCGTCGAGGGCGTCCCACCGCTCCGGGCCGTGGAGCGCGTCAAGGTCGGGCCACGGTTCGGCGTCGGGGGTGCGGACCACGTTGCCGCCGACGCGCAGGCTCAGCCCCGGCACCGCCGCGAAGTCACGTGACCCGACTGCCAGCCGGCGGGCCAGCTCCAGCACCGGCCCCTCGCCCTCGCCGCGCACAGCCAGGTCCAGTTCCGGGATGCGCGCCAGGAGCAACTCGTCCAGGAAGGTGGGCTGCATCCCGCCGCCGGCCACCACGGCGCCCGGACAGGCCCGGCGGACCGTCTGGTACAGGCGGACGCTGGCGGCGTGGTTGTAGGTGAAATGGGAGATGCCCACGAGCATGGGCTTGAGACCGGCCAGGGCGGCGCGCACGTCGGCCCAGGAGCGGCCGCTGAAGTTGAACAGACGGCTGTCGAAGCCCTCGCGGCGAAGCAGCCCGTGGATGGCCAGCAGTCCGCTGGGAACGATCCGGTAGTAGACGTCACCGGCATCACGATCCTCGCAACGGTAACACAGGGCGATGGGTCGGGCGGGGCTCATCGGGGTGGGGGGGCGGGCCCGCTCAGCGGCCGCAGGGTGATGTCGAGGGTCAGTCGGGCGCCGGAGCGCTCGACGGAGATGCTCTGGGATTGTGACGCGGTGGACCGGCCGCCGCCGCGGCGGATGGCGTAGACAACGTAGGTGCCGGTGC
>JAAYUB010000014.1 GCA_012517875.1 Acidobacteriota bacterium
CCGACAGATCGAGAGCCGGATCGACCGCGTCGTCCAGAAGATGGCCGACGCCCAGGCCCGCCGACAGCAGCAGGATCGCGAGAACCAGCAGCAGCAACTTCAGGCCCGCGCGCGGTCGCTGCTCACCGCGGGCATCGGCGATTACAAGGCGGGCAATTACCAGAGCGCCATCGACCAGTTGACCCAGTCGGTGGCCATCGATCCCCGCCAGGCTGACGCGTATTTCCACATCGGCGCGTCCTATCTCGAGTTGAAGAACATCCCCAAGGCCCAGGAGAATTTCCGGAAGGCCATCCAGCTCAAACCCGACTACGCGCTGGCCCACTTGAACCTGGGCATCCTGGCCCAGTCCGACCGGAACTATGACCAGGCCATCACCCACCTGCGCAAGGTCATCGATCTCGGCGGCGTCCCCGGCTACTCGGTGGACAAGCTCCAGGGCATCATCCGGGAGATGGAGGTGCACAAATCGTTCGCCGTCCTGATCAACCGGTCCATCGCCGTGGAGCACAAGCATTTCATCGGCGGCTGCAACGGCTTTCTCGTGTTCAGCGCCGACAATCTGAAGTACGAGACAAACGAGGCCAAACACGCGTTCAACGTGCCCATCCGCTCGTTGAAAAACGTCCAGTTCGCCAAGGGGGACGAGTTCTCGTTCCAGGTGGGCGACCAGAAGTACAAGTTCAGCATCCAGAACGCCAACGCCTACGCGGACATCAGCCGGCTGCTCCCCGAGTACTTGAAGGTGCTCGGCAAGTAGCGCGCGCCCGCATTGCCCGGTTTCCGCCTGCGGCCGGTTCCACGGAACCGGCCGCGGCTTTTTAGGGCTGGCCGGCGCCGAGCGCGTGCGCCGGATTCCCCCATGCGCGACGGCCGAACCGGAGCTTTCGGACGATCCGAGGCCCGGCGGAGTCCGTCCTTGAGTTGACCGCCGGGAATTGTTATGCTGCACGCCGGTAACGGATCATGGCCGCACTGGACCTCCGCAAGATCACCGGCTTCTGGGTCCCCCTGGCCGCCACCTGGCTCATGATGGCGCTGGAGGGTCCGTTCCTCGCGGCGGTGATCGCCCGGCTCGCCGATCCCAAGTACAACCTGGCGGCCTATGGCGTGGCCTTCTCGTTCGCCCTGATCATCGAGGCGCCCATCATCATGATCATGAGCGCCGCCACCGCCCTAGTCACCGGCCGCACGTCGCTCGTCCGCCTGCGCACCTACACCTACGCCATGAATGGGTGCATCACGGCCGTGATGCTCGTGGGCCTGATCCCGCCGGTGTTCGATCTGATCGCCCGCCAGCTGCTGGAGCTGCCGGACGAGGTGGCCCGGCTCGTGTACATCGCCTACCTGCTGCTGCTCCCGTGGCCGGGCGCCATCGGCTACCGGCGGTTCTACCAGGGGATCATGATCCGCCACAACCTCACCCGGCGGGTAGCCTACGGCACGGTGGTGCGCCTGTCCACCATGGCGGTCACCGCCGTAGCGCTGTACACCGTCGGCGGGGTACCGGGCGCCTGGGTGGGGGCGGCGGCGCTCTCGGCGGGCGTGACCATGGAAGCCGTCGCCAGCCGCCTGATGAGCCGGCGGATCGTGAGCCAACTGCTGCTGGACGACCGCGACAGCCGGTCCGCCCCCGGTTACCGGGAGATCCACCGCTTCTACATGCCCCTGGCCATGACCTCGATTCTGGCCATGGGTGTGCATCCGCTGCTCACGTTCTTCATGGGCCGGAGCCGGATGGCCATCGAATCATTGGCCGTCTGGCCGGTGGTCCACGTGACGTCGTTCATCTTTCGGTGCTTCGGCATCTCGTTTCAGGAGACGGCCATCGCCCTCCTCGGCGAGCGGCAAGAGGGTTACCGCGCCTTGCGCGACTTCGGCAACCGCCTGGCGGTGGCGACCGGCGGTGCCTATGCGCTGCTCGTGCTGACTCCGCTGTCGCACCTGTGGCTGGGCAAGGTCTCCGGCCTCTCGGCCGACCTGGCGGCGTTCGCCCTGCTGCCCGCCCAACTCGTGCTGCTGATGCCGTCGATGGAGGTCCTGCTGTCGTTCCAGCGCGCCCTGCTGGTGCATGCCCGGATGACCCGGGCGATCACCTGGGCCACCGCCGTCGAGGTGGTGGGGATCATTGTCGTACTGTTCGCGGGCATCCGGCTCGGCGGCGCCACCGGCGCCGTGGCGGCGGCCGTCGCCGTGACAGCCGGCCGGCTGACCCACATTCTGTTCCTGATGCCCCCCTGCCTGCGGGCCCGGCGTCTGGCAGACCCACTCGTCAAGGCGCAGCCGGCCGGGATCTGATCGATGCCCGCCCGATGAGCTGCCCGCCCTGTGTCACCACGTCCACCCGGACCTCGGCCGCCGGCGGCAGCCGCTTCAGGGCCACGGATGTCCAGAGCCGGTACCCGTCCTTCCGCCCGCCGGCGATGGCGTAATTGCGCGACGCAAACATCGCCGCGCCGTCCACGTACCAGCGATGGCTGACCTTCTCCTCCAGGCCGAGAGGCGCGACGACGGCGGTCAGCGCATAGAGCCGGCCGGTATAGTCCGCCGGCAGCTCCGTCACCGGCCCGACGCTTCGCAGGGTGTTCGGCCGGAAACCCAGGCTGAACACCGCCTGCTGCAGGCGCAGCGGGGCCGGCGGGACCAGCGGCCGGCCCAGTTCCAGCAGTCCCACCAGCAGCAGTGTGCCCAGCGCCGCCAGGATCCATCGCTGCCGCCGGGCCAGGCCCGACAGCCGGAGCACGAAGGTTGCGTAGCCGGCCCCCGCCAGCAAGGCGCTCACCGTCAGCGCCGTGGTGTTGCCGATCTTCCAGGAGATCGGCAGCAGCACGTTGATGCTGGCGAACAGGTTGAATGCGAAGAAGGCCGACAGGTAGTACCAGCGCACCGACAGCTCGCGGTCATATACCACGTCGAGGGTCGACAGCACCGCCGACGCGGCCAGCGCCGCCACGAAGATGATGTTGCCGGAGCCGGGGGTCATGCTCGCCCAATACAGCGGCAGGATGAAGAAAAGGATCTGCTGGTAGAAATTGCGATTGAACCAATTGACCATCAGCCGCAGGCGGTGGCCCCACGGGCCGGCCAGGCAGGGATGCCGCAGGATCACGGGCAGAAGCAGGCTGGTGGCCCAGATGAAGGCGATATGAATCACCACCAGCCGGACGTAGTCGAAGCGGACCCGCCCCAGCCACATCATCGCCACGCCCAACAGGAGCGAGTAGAGGCTGTGCAGCCACCACAGCTTGTCCGCGTGCGGCTCCAAGCGGGATTGAATGGCGGCGAACCTCGGATGCATCCCTCGTCTCCGGCTCGGGTCGGCCCGAGCGTCCAAGATAGCGCAACCGCCGCCTCCGGCGAAGCGAATTTTCCATGGATTCCAACGAAGATTCCGCGAATCGGCGGAACGGTTCTGGATTATAATCCATCCGGACAACGGGTGTGGAATCCAGCGCAAGGGCCAGTCGATGCCGCAACCACAGCCAGGCCGGCGACGCGAATACCGGAGCGATTTCCGGCTGTTCGGCCTGCCGCTGGTTCACCTGGTCATGGGCCGCGATCCGCAGACGGGTGCGCCCGGGCGAGCCGTCGGTATCATCGCCATCGGCCGCTTCGCCTTCGGGGTGATCGCCCTGGGACAGGTCGCCGTGGGCGTGCTCCCCATTGGCCAGATTTCGCTCGGCCTGCTGCTGGCGCTGGGACAGGTGTCGGTGTCCGGCTACGAGGCGTTCGGCCAGGTGGCGGTGGCCCCACGGCTGGCTGTGGGACAGGTCGGCGTGGGCGGCCACGCGCTGGCCCAGGTGGGTGTGGGACGATATGTCATCGCCCAGGCCGGCCGGGGTGCCCACGTCCACAGCGCAGAGCAGCCTTGCGCCGCCGCACTGGCCAGCTTCCACTCGGAATTCCCGACCCTCTTCGGCCTGCTCCGGCGCGTCGTCGGCGACGCGCTGCGGCCGGACCGGCCGGCCGAAGCCCCGGCGGCCCGGGCCCGCCCAGCGGGCACCCTGTGAACGACTCAACCGACTTCGTCAAGGGAGACTCCCGGCACATTATGATCGGCACCTCTGGTTGCAAGCGACGCGCGATAACCCTCTTCCGGTCGGCGGCGATAGCGCTGCTGCTGGCGGCGTCGGCGCTGTCCGCCACCCCCCCGGTCCCGCCCGGCCCCATCCGCATCGGCGTCATCGGGCCCCTCACCGGCTCGAACCAGTCCGCCGGAGTCGGCCAGCTCAACGCGGTGCGCCTCGCCGCGGAAGAGTTCAACAAGATGGGCGGCGCGCACGGCCGGCTCGTCGAGATCATCGAGGCCGACGATCAGGGGCAGCCGCTGCAATCCGCCGCCGGCGTGGACCGGCTCCTGCGCGGGGGCGCCGTGGCGGTGCTGGGCGCCATCAATTCGTCGTGCACGCTGGCCATCATGGAGCCGTGCGCCCGCGCCCGGACTCCGCTCCTGACCTCGTCGTCCACGGCGACGCGGGTCACCGCGACCGGCAACAAATGGGTATTCCGCTGCATTGAATCCGACTATTTTCGCATGGCCGAGCTCAGTCGGTACCTGACCGAGGAGCTGTCGCTGCGGCGCATCGGCATCCTGTACGACAACGATGATTTCGGCCGCGGCCTCATGGCCGATTTTACCCGCAGCCTCGAGCAGCACAACCTCGAGCTCGCCTATGCCCAGCCGTTCCGGCGCGATCAGGCGGACTTCAGCGCCGAACTGCAGGAGATCCAGCGGCAGGGGATCGAGGCGCTCGGCCTGTTTGGCATCACCCCGGACAACATCCGCCTCGCAAAGCTGGTCCGGGAGAAGCAGCTGCCGGTTCAGCTTTTCGCCCCCGACGTCACCGAGCGTTACCTCGCCAGTTGGCGGGACGTGGAGAGTCTGGTGGCGACTGATTCGTACTTCCTCCTCCAGGACAAGCCCGCGGCGCGCCAGTTCGCTGCCCGGTACAAAAGGCGATTCGGGATCGCAGCCGGCCCCCACGCCGGGCGCGCCTACGACGCCGCCTGCATCCTGTTCCAGGCGATCCGGCGCACGCCGGACCCGCGCCGCGAGGCCCTGCGCGACGCCATCTCGGCCACCGAAAACTTTCCTGGCGTCACCGGCGACTTCAACTTCAAGGCCAACGGCGACGTGGTCAAGAAAATCCAGATCATCGCCATCCACAACGGCGCATTCGTCCCCGCACAGGAGTGGCGCGTCCGCTCCGATTACCGGCGCTGGATTCTGATCCTGATCCCCAGCCTGCTGCTGCTCTTTCTCGTCGCCAACTGGACGGTTGGCCGGGTGCGCCGGGCCGTCCGCAAGCGGATCCAGGAACGCGCCCTGCGCGAGTTCAAGCCCATCAAGGTCAATCCGTACATCGTCGGGAATCCCATCCGCGAGAAAGAGATGTTCTTCGGCCGGGAGGACGACTTCCATTTCATCCTGAAGAATATCCGCCGCGAAGACAGCGGCGTCTGCATCGTGCTCTGCGGCGAGCGCCGCAGCGGGAAGACGTCGATCCTTTACCAGATCCTCAACGGCCGCCTCGGCCCCGACGTCCTGCCGGTGCTCATCGACCTGCAGCTCTACGGCAACTGCCCCGACACCGTCTCGTTCTACAACCGGATGGCCCGGGACGTCGCCGAGGGTTTGCGCAAGCGCGGCGCCACGCTGCCGCCGGTGGACGCGGGCAAAGGCCAGGAGAGCTTCGAGGAGCTGCTGGAGGCCGCCATCCGGCGGTTCGCCGGCCGCAAATTCGTGTTCCTGCTCGACGAGTACGAGATCCTCGAAACCCTCATCGACCAGGGCGCGCTGCACGCATCGACGGTGGACTGCCTCTCCGCGCTGCTGGACCGGCACCCGGAGCTCAGCTTCGTCCTGACCGGCTCCATGCGGCTGGAGGACCGCCGCAAGCCGTACTGGCAGCATCTGATCGCCAAGAGCCTCTACCGCAAGATCAGCTTCCTGACCCAGCGGGACACCCTGCGCCTGATCACCGAGCCGCTCAAGGGGCTGGTCTTCCATGCCGACGGCGTCCCTGAACGCATCTACCGGCTCACCGCCGGGCAGCCGTTCTACACCCAGGCCGTCTGCATGAACGTGGTGGATCATCTCAACGAGGTGGGCCACAACCTCGTCACGTCCGACGACCTGGCGGCGGTGGTGGTGCAACTCATCGAGAATCCGCTGCCCCAGATGCTTTACTTTTGGGACAGCTTCAGTTTCTCCGAGAAGCTGGTCCTGTCGCTGCTCGCCGACGGTCTGACCACCTCGGGCGGCGAGGCCACGGACGCCGAGGGCCTGCTCGCGCACGCCGCCGGGCTGCAGCTCCCCATCCAGCAGGACCTGCAGACCGTGCAGACCATCCTGGAGGCGCTTTTCACCCGCGAGGTGGCCAACAAGAAGGGTCGGCAGTTCCAATTCCGCATCGATTTGCTCCGCGAGTGGATCCACCGCGACCACTCGCCCTGGCAGATCATCGGCGAAAACCAGAACCGGTGACACGATGAAACAGAACCCGTATCTCGACCGCGTGGCCATCCGCGACATCCACCGCTTCTTCGGGCGGCGGCGCGAGGTGACGCGGATTTTCTCGCGCATCGGCGCGGCGCGCCCGCAGTCGGTGTCGGTGGTGGGCGAGCGCCGGATCGGCAAATCGTCCCTGCTCAACCACATCGCCTCCCCGGAGGTCCAGGCGCGCCACCTCGACGCCCCGGCACCGTACGTCTTCGTCAAGATGGACCTGCAGGAACGGAAGAATCTGTCGCTGTCGGAGTTCTTCCGTGAGCTGATCCTGCTGCTGATGCAGGCCGCGGACTTTTCCGAAGCGCTCACTCCCGATTTCGAAGGCGTCCGCATGGCTGTGGCCGCTCTCCAGCGCAAAGGACGCAAGATCGTGATCCTGTTCGACGAGTTCGACGTGGTCACCTCGAACCAGCACTTCGGCGAGGAGTTCTTCTCGTTCTTCCGGTCGCTGGCCAACAACTATGACTTGGCTTACATCACCAGCTCCAAGCGTGACCTGCAGGAGCTGTGCCACACCAGCAAGGTGGCCGACTCGCCCTTCTTCAACATCTTCAGCACCATCAACCTGAGCGTGTTCAGCCGCGACGAGGCGCTCCAACTCATCAGCCAGCCTTCGGCCGAGGCCGGGGCGCCGCTGGAGCCGCATGCGGACGCGATCCTGAAGCTGTCCGGTTACTTCCCGTTCTTCATCCAGATCGCCTGCTGTGCCTTCTTCGAACAGCTGACCATGGGCGACGGCACGGCGGACCCGGCCCAGGTGCTGGAGATCTTCCTTGAGGAAGTGATCCCCCACTTCAACTACGTCTGGGACCACTTCAGCGTCGAGGAGAAAAACATCTGCCGCCAGGTGATGCGGGGCGAACCGGTGCCGCCCACCTTCACCTACTTGTTCAAGAAGCTTGAGAAAAGCGGCTACATCCTGCCTGGTGCGCCGCCGGCGCTGTTCTCCACCGCCTTCAGCGAGTTCATCGCCCGCCGCGACAGCGAGGAGCGCAACGTGCTGGGCGACACCATGCAGGTGTCGCTCTCCCGCGAGGAGACCCGCCAGGTGGTCGACGCGCTCCCCTCCCGGGTGCCGGACCGCCTCGGGCCGTTCCATATCGAGCACCCGCTCGGCGAGGGTGGAATGGGCTGCGTGTACATGGCCGAGGACACCCAGCTCAAGCGCAAGGTGGCCATCAAGGTGATCTCGCCCCAGATGAGCGGCAACTCCGACATTCGTCGGCGGTTTCTGAAGGAGGCCCGCTCCGCCTCGGTGCTTAACCATCCGAACATCTGCACCATATACCAGGTGGGCCAGGAGGCCGGGCTCGATTTCATCGTCATGGAATACGTCGAAGGGATGACCATCCGCGACATGCTCCGGGAAGGCCCCTTCGAGCCCGCGTCCATCTGCCGGATCGGCATCCAGGTGGCCGATGCCCTGGACCTGGCCCACTCCCAGAACATGATCCATCGCGACATCAAGCCGGCCAACATCATGGTGACCAAAACCGGCCGCGCCAAGATCCTCGACTTCGGCCTGGTAAAATGGACCGGGCCGAACGAGCTCCAGGCCACAGCGATGACCGGCCTGACCGAGCAGGGCGCCATCATGGGCACGGTGAACTACATGTCGCCGGAGCAGCTTCGCGGCGACCTCGTCGACCATCGCACCGACATCTTCTCCCTGGGGCTGGTGCTTTACGAGATGGCGACGGGGCAGTCGCCCTTTTCCGCGGAAAATTACATCGGCGTAATGCACGCCATCCTCTACCAGCCGGTCGCATCGCCGCCCCCGCCTTTCCCGGCGGCGCTCTGGTCCGTCATCGACCGCACCCTGGCCAAGGACCCGGCTCATCGCCACCAGACCGCCGGCGAGCTGCGCGACGACCTGGCTGCCTTCCTCAAGCAGGCGGAGTAAGCGGGCCTTCGTTCCTCGTGCCCTTTCTTATTCGTAAATCGTAATCGCGATCGAAATTTGTTATCGAGGCTCGCGGCTCGTTCCCGTTTCTTTGTGCTCGTAATCGGAATCGCAACCGTAATCGTGCCCGCAAACGTCATCGGACTCCGGGGAGCCGGACATTCACCACGAAGTCACAAAGGGCACAAAGGACCGGTTCCATTTGTCATTGATCATGTTGCATTTGTCATTGGCGAGCCGTAAATGGGTGAAAGGGTGAATCGGTGAATGGAAGTTATTGATTGGTTGATGATAATTGCTTGGATTTTATTCGCTGTTTGGAGCCAAGCCGGATTTTGCCCGGACTCGGGACCTGGGTCCTGAAATCAGGCACTCGGGGCCGAGATTCAGGACCGAGGACCCAGGATCCAGAACCGAGGTCCCGGGTTCGATTTCCGAAGT
Source organism: Acidobacteriota bacterium (assembly GCA_012517875.1). Lineage (NCBI taxonomy): Bacteria > Pseudomonadati > Acidobacteriota > Acidobacteriota bacterium. The sequence goes on from JAAYUB010000014.1 coordinate 8,856, forward strand.
CGGATTTCCGCTTCCGAGCACGATTACGATCACGATTACGAATTACGAGTACGAGCGGGCGGGACGAGGCGGGTTCACGGCGTGCCGGCAAGGAGGTCCAGGATTGCGATGGCCACCGCCTTGGTCTTCGAGGCCGGGTCGTTGATGGGTCCGACGCAGGAGGGGCACCCCGCGGCGCACGCGCAGCCGGCGATGAGCGCGCGGCCCTTGCGGAAGAGCTCCTCATGGCGTTCGTACAGCTCGTCGCTCAGCCCGATGCCGCCGGGGTGGCTGTCGTAGAAAAACAGGGTGGGCTCGAACCGGTCGACGATCTCGATGAGCCCCTCGTCGGCGCGGCCGTCCATGGAGTAGATCCCGCGCCCCTGGACGCCCAGCGCGGCGAACCAGCGCGACTGACGGTCGCCGATGCTGCGGCCCAGGTCGCGGAAGTCGCACATGAGCATGAGCACGGCGACATTGTGCAGGGCGTAGGCCAGCCCCAGGAAGCCGTCGATGACCTCCAGACGGTTGTACGGCAACGCGGCGAGCCGGTCGGGGCGCGCGGTAAACCAGCAGGCGGCGGTGTGCAGGTCATGCTGCGGCAGGTTGATGTCGCCGAATCCGAGGTTCTCCATGGTGTAGAATCGGATCTTCTTGAAACCGGCGTAGTTTTTAACGACGTGGACCTCGCCCCGCTCCCGGAGTACGCCGGGGCGCGGCTCCTGCTGGAATTCGTCCAGGATCCGAACGCTGGTGTAGACGATGGAGTCGGTGTAGTAGTCCACCCGGCTCGGTTCCACGTAGGCCTTGCGGGCGGCGTAGTCCAGCTTTTTCACCCAATACTGCCGGCCCTCGCACATGTAAATGGCGTCCTCGTAGATGACCTCGGGCGCGGTCTCGAAGTCCACCTCGGCGACGGCCTTGGCGTTGTCGGTCTGGTCCAGGACGACGAAGTTCTCCTCGGCGATGTTCCGGAGCGACACGCCGTCCGCCGGGTAGGCGTCGGCCATCCAGTGCCAGGCGCCGCCGCTGTGGTGGACGAGGCCGCCCTCCGCCAGCGTCTCGAGGAAATCCGTCACGGGCCCGGCGCCAAACGACTCGTCGTCCTTGAACGGCAACTCGAAGGCGGCGCACTTGACGTGGCTGAGCATGATCAGCAGGTTTTCCGGGTTGACCAGGGCGTGCTCCGGGGAACGGCCGAAGAAGTAGTCCGGATTGTTCATCAGGAACTGGTCCAGCGGGAAGCTCCGGCCCACCAAGATGATCACCGACAAGTCGCTCTTGCGCCCCGCGCGCCCCGCCTGCTGCCAGGTGGAAGCGATGGTGCCGGGGTAGCCGGCCATGACGCAGGCGGTGAGGGTGCCGATGTCGATGCCGAGCTCCAGGGCGTTGGTGCTGACCACGCCGAGGATGGTGCCGTCGCGCAGCCCCTGCTCGATCTCCCGCCGCACCAGCGGCAGGTAGCCGCCGCGGTAGCCCCGCACCGTGGCCCGGCGGCTGAGTTTGTTCTCCACCTGATCCTTGAGGTACTTGACCAGGATCTCCACGTTGAGCCGGCTCTGGGCGAAGACGATGGTGGGCACTCCGTGGCGCAGCAGCAGCGTCGCCAGCTTGCGCACGGCGGTCAGGTAGCTCTGGCGGATGCCGAGGTCGGGGTTGATCACCGGCGGGTTGTAGAAAACCAGCAGCTTCTCGCCGGCGGGCGCGCCGCTGCGGTCCACCACCGTCACCGGTTCGCCGATGAGCCGTTCGGCCAGCTCGCCCGGGTTGGCGATGGTGGCCGAACAACAGATGAACTGGGGATGGGCGCCGTAGAAGGCGCACACGCGGCGCAGCCGCCGGAAGAGGTTGGCCACGTGGGAGCCAAACACGCCGCGGTAAGTGTGGATCTCGTCTACGACGATGTACTTCAGGTTCTCGAACAGCTTGACCCACTTTGTGTGGTGGGGGAGCACCGCCTGGTGGAGCATGTCCGGGTTGGTGATGACGATGTGGCCGAGGTCGCGGATCGCCTTCCGCGCGTCGGTGGGCGTGTCGCCGTCGTAGGTGAAGGTGCGGATGCCGCCGCCCACGCCGTCGATGAGCTCCTGCAGGCCGGCGCGCTGGTCCTGCGAGAGCGCCTTGGTGGGAAACAGATACAAGGCGCGGGCGGTGGGGTCCTCGAGACAGCGCTGGAGCACCGGCAGGTTGTAGCACAGGGTCTTGCCCGACGCGGTGGGCGTGACCAACGCCACGTGGCGGCCATCCCTGACCAGGCGCAGCGCCTCGCCCTGGTGGCTGTAGAGGCGGGTGATCCCGGCGGCCGCCAGCGCCGCCTGCAGGCGCGGATGCAGGTCCGGCGGCAGGGGGACGTACTCGCCTTCCGTCGCCGGGATGTGCGTCCAGGCGGCGATGGCCTGGTTGCGTTCGGCGTACCGTCGAATCTGGGCGATCACCCCGGTCAGATGCATCATGCGGCGACCCCCGCAGCGGTTTGCCCCATTATCCCAGATTTCGCGCCAGCGGGGAAAGCAGAGTTACGAGATAGGAGAAGACAGGAGATGGGAGTGGGTCACCCTCTCGCGCACCTGAGCCCCCTGACAATCTGTACCCTTCCCACCTCTCCCCGGTTCACCGTTTACTGTTTACTGTTTATCGTTTGCTCCTAACCCCTATCTCCCAACTCCAGTCTTACAAGTGCTTGACAGCAGCCGCACCCGGCTCTAAGATGGCGACTTATGGTCGCGAAAGCCGCCAGTAAAGCCAATCTCACCACCGTGCTGCTCGCCAGCTGGATCTGCCCCGGCGCGGGGCATCTGCTGCTCGGCCAGCGGTTCCGTGCCGCGCTCAATTGCGTCGCGGTGGGCGGCTTGTTCTGGCTGGGATTGGCCCTGCACGCCTACTTCGTGTTTCCCAATACGCCCGGCGAGACCTTCGCCCTGTTCAAGTTCCTCGGTGCGCTCGCCAGCGGCGGCCACTACTTCGTCGCCTACATCCTGCAACTGGGTACAGGCGACCTCGACGTGTTCCGGGCCGCGCTGACCAACGAGATCGGCAACACCTGCCTGTACACCGCGGGTATCCTGAACGTGCTCGTCCTGGTGGATGCCTGGGACCTTCACAGCGGGAGGAAAAAGTGATGGGCCTGCTGGTGGTCGGATTCCTGTTTTCGCTGTTGGTCTCGGGCGTGTTCGCGTTCGTGGAGCGGGGCGACAGCCGGGAGCGTCTCCGCTATTTCATCAAGGCGTTCTGCTGTTTCTTTTTGTCCATCCTGGTGGCCGGCTGGCTCATGCGGCAGCTCCCTTTCTGACCCTTGCCGCACCGGATCCCTTCTCTCCATCTCACCCTCGAATCTTTTTGCAACTTTTTCCATCCCGGAGAGTCCATCTAATAGAGCGCAGCTGCGTTGTCCCCAGGGGGTCTGATGAACACCGTGTATATCGCGTTTTTTCTGGCTTTCCTCGGTTTTTATCTTGTGCTGTTCCTGGTGCTGCTGTTCTCCAACCGCATGGACCGCCGGGCCCGCCGGCGTCCCGATGACGAGGAGGACGACTACAAGGATGAAGTGCTGCACGTGAAGTCGTGACGGTCCGGCAGGCACGCACCGGAGAATCCCCCCGCGAAGGTGGGGAGTGTGCTTCGGCGGCGGATTCTTCGCAATCCTAAATATTTCATTTACAATTAATTAGATTTAGTCTGCATCCCTTGGTCCTTAAGGACTACTGGGGGATTGCTGATTCTACTGGGATTTGGGACCCGGGACCTTGGGCTGGGACGAGGTGGCTGGGACCAGCGGGTGGATACTTGGAGCTGGGAACCGGAACCCAACTCCCAGGTCCGATTTCCGATGATCGTGAACGAATTTCAAGACTCGATTACAATCACGAATTACGAGTACGAACGAGGGGGTGGGGGCGAGGCGGGCATGATCATGCCGTGGCGGCGGCGGGGCTGCCGGCGCCCGTCATGATCCGCCGTCCACCAGGGCGCGCAGCTCCGACAGCCAGCCGCGGATGGCACAAAAACCTTTGTCCCAGAAAGCGGGGCTGTCGAGATCCTCACCCACCGAAGCGGCCAGCTCGTAGGGTGTTGCCGAGCCCCCCCGCCGCAGGATGTCCTTGTACCGCTCGACGAACGCCGCCCCCTCCTCAAGGTATCGCTGGTAGAGGCAGAGCACGAACAGCTCCCCGAACGAATAGGCGTAGCAGTAGAAACGGTAATGAAAGAAGTGGGGGATGGCCGCCCAATTCCACCGTTGAACCGGCGAGAAGTCCACCGCGTCGCCGTACAGTCGCTGTGTCTCCTCGCGCCAGAGTGAACACAGCTCCTCCGACGACATCAGCGCCGCGTTGACGCGGTCGTGGGCCTCCCGCTCGAACCGCGTGTACATGTTCTGCCGGAACACCGTGGCGATGATGTCCTCGAGGTGGCTGCAGTAGAAGCCGATGAGGCGGTCGCGCAGGGGGATCTCCCGCTTGACCGCGGCGGCCAGCAGCATCTCGCCGAAGACCGACGCCGTCTCGGCGGCCACCGTGGGCGGATGGTAATTGAGATACGTCTGCCCGGCGGCCAGCAGGTCGTGGAGGCCGTGGCCCAGCTCGTGGGCCATGGTGAACACGTCGCGCAGCGACCCGGAGTAGTTGAGCAGCACGAACGGGTGCGTGCCGGGCCCCGGCCCGTAGCAGTACGCCCCGCCCCCCTTGTGGCGGCGGACCGGGGCGTGAATCCACCGCTCCTCGAAAAACCGTTCCGCCAGGGCGCCGAGCCCGGCGTCGAAGCCGCGGAAGGCGTCCACGACCAGCGTCCGCGCCCGGGCAAAGGGGATGTCGCGGACCGGCTCGCCCACCGGGGCGTACAGGTCGGAACCGCGCACGCGCGCCAAGCCCATGATCCGCGCCTTGAGCCGGTAGTAGTCCTGGACCAGGCCGTACTGGGCGGCGATCCGGTCCATCATCAGGCGGACCGTCGGCTCCTCCACCTGGTTGGCCAGGTGGGTGGGGGCGGTGCTGTGGGGGAACCGCCGCAACTCGCATTCGATGCCGTGGTCGCGGACCAGGCTGTTGAAGACGGTGGCGATGGTCTGCCCGTGGCGGGCGTACTGGCCGAAGTAGGCGCGCACCACCCCCGCCCGTACCGCCGCCTCCGGGTGGTAGAACAAGTTGCGCGCCGCCGCCCCCGGCAGGCGTTGCCGACGTCCGTCCAGGGTCACCGTGAAGGTGAGCGCCGTGGTCAGCTCGTCGTAGAGCCGGACGAAGGCGTTCTTGCCGGTGATGTCCTTCTTGCCGATGAGGATCTCCTCCTTCTCCCCGAGCTGGTGGGGCCGGTAGCGGGCGATCTGCCGGAGGAAGTTGCGGTAGTCCGCCAGCTCCGGGGCGGCGGCGATCCGGTCGAACACGCCCTCCGGCAACGCCAGCAGCTCCAGGCGGAAGAAGACCATCCGCTCGTCCAGGCGGGCCGATACCTCGTCAGTCCGGACCAGCAGGCGCCGGAAGGCGGGATCGGCCGAATTCGTGGAGAACTCGAGGTAGGCGTACGCCCGCACCCGGCCGAACAGCTCCAAGATCGCCTCCTGCTCCCGCAGGGCCGCGAGCACTGCGTCCGCTTCGCCCAGCCGGCCGCGGAAGCGGCGCTCGAAGTCGGCGGCCAGCGACTCGACGCGGGCCAAGTCGTCGTCCAGGCGGGGATCGTCGGACCGGGCGTACAGCTCCGACAGGTCCCACACCGGCAGGTCGTCAACAGGCTCCATGGCTCACTCCAGCGGGTCGTCAGCCGGCGCGGCTCGCCGCCGTCTCCCCGCCAATCTACCAGAACCAGGCCGCTCGGGCCAAGGGCTTTATGGGACGATCCGCCAGTCGCCCGCCCGATCGCTCCGTCATCCGACGCGACATGGCTACGGACACTTGACCACGAGCCCGATGTGGACTACCATTTCCGCCGATGTCCCCCACCCGCAACAAATTCCTGAACCTGGTCAACCGCCATCCGGCGGAGGTCATCGCCGCCAGCTTCATGCTCACGGCGCTGCTGGGCTCCCTGCTGCTGATCACCCCCGCAGCGGCGGGCAAGGGGCCGGTGGGCTGGGTGGACGCCTTCTTCACCGCCACGAGCGCCGTCTGTGTCACCGGCCTGATCACCGTGGACACCGGCACCCAGTTTTCCCCCTTCGGCCAGGCGGTCATCCTCGGCCTGATCCAGGCCGGCGGATTGGGCATCATGACCTATGCCGTCATATTGGCCACGCTGTCCGGGCGCAAGATCTCGCTGTCGGGCCGGACCATCATGGAGCAGTCCTTCATGCCGCAGCCCCAGGCGGTCATCTACGGCCTCACCCGGATCATCGTGCTATCGACCCTCCTCATCGAGGGGGTGGGCGCTGTCCTGCTCTACCTGTTCCATCCCGGCGGCGGCATGTTTGCCGCTGTGTTCCACTCCATCTCGGCCTTCTGCAATGCCGGATTCAGCCTGTATGCCGACAACCTCACCCGATTTCGCGGCCATCTGGGCGTCAATCTGACCGTCACCTCACTGATCATCCTGGGCGGTCTGGGTTTCTTCGTGATCTTCGAGGTGCTGCACCACGTGGGCAGCCGCAAGCGGCACAAGCTTTCGCTGCACACCAAGCTGGTGTTGTCGGTGACTATCGGCCTGCTCCTGCTGGGAACGGTGGTCTTCTTCGTGTTTGAATACGACAACCTGCTCCGGAACCTCCCGCTGGGCGAACAGGTGCTGGCTTCCTATTTTCAGTCGGTCACGCCGCGCACCGCCGGCTTCAACACCGTGGATTACGGAAAGGCCACCGGCGCCACCCTGCTGTTCACGATCCTGCTCATGTTCGTGGGCGCTTCACCGGGCTCCACCGGCGGCGGCGTCAAGACAACGTCGCTCGGCGTGATGCTCGCCCTGGCCAGGAGCAAGCTCAAGGGCCGCGAGGATGTGGACATCTTCCGGGCGACCATCTCCAGCCGGGCGGTGGCCCGCACCTTGTCGGTCACCATCCTGGCCTCCTTCATCATCATCATGTCCCTGCTGGCCTTTCTCTGGGTCGAGATCGGCCCGCGGCCGTTCACCCAACACAATGTCCGGGTTCTGGAATACCTGTTCGAGATCACGTCCGCCTTCGGCACCGTGGGGCTCTCCACGGGTATCACGGCATCGTTGTCCGCCTTCGGCAAGCTGCTGCTCTGCGCGGTGATGTTCATCGGGCGTATCGGCCCGCTGACCATCGCCCACGCGGTGGGCCGCAAGTACGGCCAGGGCAAGTTCCGCTACCCCGAAGAACGCGTCATGATCGGGTGATTATCCTGAGGTGATCGGCGTCAGCGAGGCTGGAGACTCGTTCCTGTCCCCGTCCTTTGTGCTCGCGATTCGTCATCGTGATCGTAATTCCTAATCGTGATCGTAATCGAGGCTCGAGTCTCGTTCCCGTCTTCAACGTGCGTATCGCGGATCGGGGGTTTAGAGGTTGGAAGGTTGGAAGGTTGGAAGGTTGGAAGGTTGGAAGGTTGGAAGGTTGGAAGGTTGGAAGGTTGGAAGGTTGGAAGGTTGGA
>JAAYUB010000015.1 GCA_012517875.1 Acidobacteriota bacterium
CATAGCGGCCGTCCGGTCCGGTGATCGCCTGGGAGACCGCGCGGAACGAGGAGTCGCCGTACGGCCGGGCGATCACGTTGACGTTGGGGCAGGGGGCGCCGTCCTCGTCGGTCACCCGCCCCTCGAGCTGCGTGCCGCGGTCCACGGTGAGCGTCACGGGCACGTCCGCACCGGCAGGCACCGTCAGGTTGTCCTGTTTCACCGGCAGGATGCCGTTGGCGTTGATTTCCAGCGTCGCGATGCCGGCGGGCAGCAGGTCGAAGACGAAGCGGCCGTCGGCGTCCGATGAGGCGGAGCGGCGCTGGACGCGGCCGCCGCTCTCGCGAATGGTCAGACCGACCCGGAAGTTCCTGGCGGTTGAACCGTCGGTGTTCCGGATCACGCCGTTGATCGAGGCGGCACGGTCGAGGGTGATCGCCACCTCCTGACCGGCGTCCTCGCGGAGCTCCACTGACCGCTCGGTGACGGGCAGGTAAAGCCGGCTGGCGGTCTCCACCTGCACCTGGTAGGTGCCGGCTTCCAGCCGGGTCAGCTCGCAGCGGCCCGTCGCGTCCGGTTGCGCCCGGAGCGGCCCGGCGCCGGCCGCCCGGCTCCGGGGGGCATTTCGGGGACGCAGCACCACATGGAGGTCTTCGGGCAGGTCGGAGCCGTCGGAGGAGATCACCCGCACCACCAGGCGGGCCGTGCCGGCCAGCACGATTTCGACGGTGTTGGGCCGGTCGGGCACCACCTCCAGGGTGGGCCCGACGCGGGTGTAGGTCCCCGCGGCCCAGACCTGGAGGGTGACGCGTCCGGCCGGAACACCCTCGAGTTCGAAGAGCCCCGCCGCGTCGGTTTGGGTGCTGACGGTGCCTAACCGGGCTGCATCCGGCTGGGTGGACACCATGACGTCCGGCAGACCGCGGCCGGCGCCGTCGCGGACCACGCCGCTGACCACGCAGCCGCTCTCCAGCAGGAGGGTGATGCCGGACTCGTCCTCGGCCTCTTCCAGCTGGAGGTCCTTGCGCGCCGACGGCGTGAAACCGTCGGCGCGGGCGAAGAGCTGGAATGCGCCGGGGGGCGCGCCGGCGATCTGGAAGCGACCGGTTTCCGTCGTCCGGGTCACGAGGCGGACCTGCGCGTTGATCAGGTACACGAAGGCCGGGAAAATATGGCGGCCGGCGGCGTCCACCACATCGCCCGAAACCTTGCCGCTGCCGGGCAGGACGACGTCCCGCACCAGCAGCTCGCCGGCGCCCACGGGGAGCAGCTCCCGCTCGATGCCGCAGAGGAAGTAGTAGCGGTCCGGCTGCAGATCCATGAACGCGTAATAGCCGTTGCGGTCGGTGTGCGCCTTGGTGGTGGTGAAGAACTGGCTCGGCTGACCCAGCACCATGGCGTCGATGATCTCCACCATCACCCCGGCGGCCGGGCGTCCCTGGGCGTCGTGGACGTGCCCGGAAATCCCGCCCTTGGTGGGATCGGTATAGCGGTCGCGGCGGAAGGTGGTGCCGAGCGGCGCGTCGGTGAAGATGTCCCAGTCGGCGGGACCGTCCGGTCGCGCCGGCGGCGGCGTCGGTGTCCGGGCGGGGACGTCCGTGACGGTCGCCGGCGGGGCCGGGTCAAGCGGCGGCTCGCCGTCGCGGAAGATGACCAGCAGGGTCACCACCGCCAGCAGGATGATCAGGAGGTAGAGCCAGACGGTGCGCAGTCGCATGGTGTTCCCCCGGCTTTCGTTTTACCCGAAACATCTCCGTGGGACAAGCGTAAAATTGGAAACCGCCGATTGAGAACCGATCCACCGCCTGCGCTGCGGGGAATGTCAGTGGCTTCCGGCGGACACCGGGGCGGTTGCAGCAGGGAGAGACTCGCCATGATCCCGATGGGTGTGGGACGACTGCTGGCGGCGGCTGCGGTATTGCTTGTGCTCGCCGCGGCGGGAGGATGCGGGTCAGCACCGGATCCGTCGCCGCCGCCCGCCACCGCCCCCGCTTCCGCCAAGACACCGGTGCCGAAGCCTCTGCCTGACGTGCGCCGCCGGCTCGCCGCGTATCAGCCGGTGCAACTCCAACCCGACCTGGGGGCGCTTGACGACGGGGAGCGCGCAGTGCTCCGCCACCTGGTGCGCGCGGCCCGCCATATCGACGAGATCTTCTGGCGCCAGGTATCCCCCGACAACATCCGACTGCGTGACTGGTTGGCCCAGTCCGCCGATCCGGCCAGCCGTCACGCCTACGAGTTTTTCCAGATCAACTACGGTTGCTACGACCGGATGCACCAGCACACCCCCTTTCTGGGCAACGCCGCCAAGCCGCGCGGCGCCAACTTCTATCCCGCCGACATGACCCGCAAGGAGTTTGAGGAGTGGGTCGCGGCGCATCCTGAGGACGCCGCCGCCTTCCGGATCCGCACCACCGTCATCCGTCGCGACGGCGGCCGCCTCGTGGCGATGCCGTTCAGCCGGGAATACCGCCTCCTGCTGGAGCCGGCAGCGGCCGAGCTGCGCCTGGCCGCGGCCGCGGCAGTCAACCCGAGCCTGAAGCGCTTCCTGACGCTGCGCGCCGATGCGCTGCTCACCGACGACTACACCGCCAGCGAACTGGCCTGGCTGGATCTGGCGGGCACGCGCATCGAGCCGCTGCTGGGGCCGTACGAGGTGTACGAGGACCGGCTATGCCACACCAAGGCCGCCTTCGAGGCGTTCATCACGGTGCGCCTGCCGGATCTCACCGACCGGATCGCCGCTTACTCCCGGCACCTGCCCGGGCTCTACCGCCGGATGCCCGCGCCGCGCGGCGCCGTTTTACCTCCCTGGCGGCAGGGAGCGCCCATCGTTGTCGCCGACGCGGTGGAGACCGCTGGCGACGCCCGCGCCGGCATCCAGACCGCCGCCTTCAACCTGCCCCTCGACGGGCGCGTCCGGCGCGAACGGGGCGCCAAGGTGGTCATGCTGCACAACATCATGGCGGCCAAGTTCCGGCACAACATCCGGCCCGTCCTGGAACGCCTGCTCGCCGCCGACGAGATGCGGTATGTCGGCTTCGATGCCTTTTTCCACTTCATCCTGTTCCATGAGCTGAGCCACAGCCTGAGTCCCAACCAGCACGTACTGGACACCACGTGGGCGACACTGGGCGCAAGCGGTCCGCCCATCGAGGAGGCCCAGGCGGATGTGCTCGGTGTCTGGAGCCTGCTGCGCCTGTCGGACGCCGGCGTGGTCCCCCTGGGACGGCGCGAGCTGATGACCGCGTACCTGGCCAACATGCTCCGGGGCGCCCGGTTCGGCACGTTCAGCCCCCACGGCCAGGCCAACCTCATCGAATTCAACTACCTGCGCGCTCATGCGGCAATCGTGCTGGACGACGCCACCGGCCGCTACCGGGTGGACCCGGTGCGGCTGCCGGCCGTGGTGCGGGAACTGGCCCGGGCGTTGATCCGGCTGGAGCTGACCCTGGACCAGCCGGCGGCCGACGCCTTCGTGCAGCGCTACATGATCATCCCGCCGGAGCTCCAGCGCGCCCTGGCCGGCGTATTGGACATTCCCGCCGACATCCGCCCGGAGTTCGCCCCCGTTCCGCCGCTGGATTGATGCAATCTCGTCTCCGGCGTAGGCGGCGTTCGGCCGAACGCGGCCCATTGAATCGGCACGGTCCGTCGTGAAGCGGCGCATTGGGCTGGAGTGCGGCGGCATGACGCCGTTTTGGATGGGCGCGGGACGCGCGCACGGCGCAACCGCGACATACGGTTAGTCGCAGAAAGCCAGATCCCGGCACCGGCTCCGCAGGCAATCAGAGCGCAGACGTGTCTGCGCACCCAAACCCCATCCGCGATGATTCTTATTCGGCGGCGCGGCGGTGGAGAAGCCCCGGGTGATACACCGCCAAACGGCGCAGGACGGACCGATAACGGGCCATGTCTCCTTGGCTGCCCTGGACGTCGGCGCGGTAGAGGCGGACCAGATTCTCGAACCAGGGATGTCTGGCCAGCGCGGCGAGCTCCACCGCGGGCAGGTCGCGGACCAGCTTGGGCAGCAGGTGATGGCGGATATAAAACTGGACTTCCTCGACGAGCTCCGGCTCGAAGCCGAGGCGCCGCAGGATCCGCCCGGCCATGGCCGCTCCGGCGGGGGAGTGGCCGGGGAACGAGACCGTCTTTTCCACCACCAGGGTGGCCGGCTTGGCGATGTCGTGGAGCAACAGCCCCAGGGCCAGCCCCAGCGGCAGCCGCCGGCAGCGGCGGAAGCACTCGAGGGTGTGCACCCAGACGTCGCCTTCGGGGTGGTACTCCTTGTCCTGGGGGCAGCCGCGCAGCGCCGCCAGCTCCGGGATGATCCGCTCCAGCGCGCCCAGCTCCCCCAGCAGCTCCAGGCCGGCCATGGGGCGGCGGGCGGTGAGCACGGCGGCCAGCCCCGCGCGCACCGCCGGGAGCAGCTCGCGGGTCAGCGTCACCGACTCGGCCCGCAGTTCCTCCAGCAGGGCCGGATCGGGCTCGAGGGGTTCGTCCGCTACCAACGCCGCGGCGGACAGAAGGCGCTCCAGCCGGGCGGCGGGGCGCGGACCCGGCGAGGCAAGTGCCCGAAGCACGCCGCGGCGGATGTCATCACGGCAGCCCAGCGGGTCGAGGTAGCGATCGCGCGCCGGATCGTACAGCAGACCGTGGACGGTGAACCACGCCTGGCCTGCCACGCGGCGAGAGTCGAGAACGGAACCGGCGCTCCGCCGGCGGGCGCCGGCGGCCAGCGGATCGCACGCCAGCAGCAGCCGGATGGCGCCGAGCGCTGCCGAGGCGCTCCAGCGCCCCTCGCCGCACGGGTTCACGTCGTCGAGGGCGCGGGCGAGGTAGATGACATCGGCGTCGGCCCAGAGGCGGATCTCCGTTGTCTCGCGCCGGCGGTAGAGCCGCCGGGCGGTTTCCTCGACCACGTAGAGGCGGTAGCCGTCGCGCTGAAAGCGCCGCGCCAGTTCGCCCAGCTGCTGCCGCATCGCCGTTTCGGTCATGCTCTCAGTTGTAGCGCATTCGGGACGGAAATGGAATTGGGGAGTCGGTGAATCGGGAGACGGGAGACGGATCAATTCTCAACGATCACCCATCACCCATAACCCGTTGCGAGCTTTCAAACATTCAAGCACCGGTTGACTGGCTCATCTCATGGGATCGGGAACGCGCCTCGAACCCTGACGAATCAGAGAAACCGCCGGCAGCGTTCAGCGGCTTTCTCCAGCATCTGACCCGCCAGGATGCCGAAGGTGAGGGTGGCCTCGAGATCGGGTAGCTCGGGAAGCTGTTCGGCCAGGGCGGCCAGCAGATCCTGGAAGGCGGCGCGGTCGCCCAGCCGATCCCGGTACCGGGCGGCGAGGACGCTGGGGACGACAGCCGCCTCGCCCGCGGCCGCGGCCAGCGCGTCCAGTCGGGCCCAGGCGCCGGTGCCCGGATCCGGCAGGCCGGCCTCCAGCTCCAGCCCCGCCAGGCATGCCGAGAACAGCGTGAGGAAGATCCGCCGGCCCCCCTCCGGATTCAACTGTGCGAGATGCGCGCGGAACAGTGAGCCGGCGTTCAGGAACAGCCAGTGATCCATCTCCTGGGCGCTCAGCGCGGCGGCCAAAGCACGGGCGCGCAAAGCCGTCGGGACCAGACGGCGGCACTGTCGCACGAAGCGGCGCTCCAGCCGTCCGATGCGCGCCTCGTAGTTGCGGTCCCCGGTGCCGAAGATGGACTCGGGCCACATGCGTCCATTGTCGCCGTAAGGGGCGCCGCTGCCAAGTGAATTCTGCGAGCAGCCCATCGTCCGGCCGGGTCCCGGTTCTTGGCCGGATAAACGAATCATGTTGATGGTTGATGAATCGGTGAATTGGTGCATCGAAAGACAAGAGACGGATCGACTGTCAACCTCAACAATCAACAATCAACAATCAACAGTTTCTTCTTGGCGGCCGGCCGGCTTTGCGTGACAATGGGGGGCAATCCACGTCGGGAGGAATTGCAGCATGGCGGGACCGAAAGCGGGCAAGGCCGGAACGGGCAAACGGCTCAGCGGATCCGGGCAGGGTGGAAAGCGGGGCGCCACCGCCCGCGCCGCCGCCAAGGCCACGGCGGGCAAGGCCGGGGCGCTCACCGGTTCGGACCTGGCGGTGGCCGGGGTGTTTCTCAGCGGGGTCATCGTCGCCCTGGTGGCGTTCTCCACGGCCGTCCACCCCCTGAACGAATGGTTCATCGTCAAGCCGGCCCTCGTCGGCATGGCCATCGGTGCGGTGGCCGCGGTGATCCTTCACCGGATCAAGCGGCAGGAGAGCTTCTTCTTCGTCCTGGCCGTGGTGGCGTTCAGCATGGCGCTCTGGGCCGTCGGTGTCACCCTGGCATTGAACCGCCCGCTGGACCGGAGCCCGATCAAGCATCACTTCGTCTCCGTGGTCAACAAGTACGAGCGTGGCTCGGGCCGCAACGCCGAGTATTACCTCGAGGTCGACGGCTTCTCCGAAGACGGCGTGACACTGCGCCATCTGCAGGTTCCCGAGGACGTCCATACCGGTGTCACCGCCGGCGGCCGGGTGGACGTGCTCACTCGGAACGGTTTCTTCGGCCTGAGCTACCTGGAGCAGGTGCAGCTTGTGGGGCTTGACCTGCCGACGGTGGATGAGCAGATGCTACCCGCCGTGCCGCCCACCATCCCGGTGGACAGCCTGCCGGGGAAATGACGGCGCGCGGCCGCGCGGGATTCGGCGACAGGTGAGGTGCGGCATGCCCGTGATCTGCGGGATCCATCCGGTGAAGGAAGCCCTGGCGACGGGCGGGGTGGAGCGGCTGCTGGTCGCGGAGGGGAAACACCACCCGCGGATCCACGAGCTGGTGACGGCGGCCCGCGGGCGCGGGATTGAGGTGCGCGCCGTCCCGCGGGCGGTGTTGGACCGCCACGCCCCTGGCGCCAACCACCAGGGCGTGGTGGCGTTCTCCGCCGGCCGGGCGCTCTGCGACCTGGCGGAGCTGCTCCGGCCGGAGGCAGGCACACCGCTGCTGCTGCTGCTGGACGGCGTCGAGGACCCCCACAACCTGGGTGCCATCCTGCGGAGCGCCGACGGCGCCGGCGCCACCGGCGTCATCCTGCCGAAACGCCGCTCCGCCCCGCTGTCGGATGCGGTGTGGCGCGCGTCGGCCGGCGCCGCCGCCTACGTGCCGGTGGCCCGCGTGGTCAACGTGGCCGAGACCATCCGCACCCTGCAAGCGGGCGGCGTCCGCGTGGTGGGGGCCGATGCGGCGGCCGGACGGCCGTTCTTCGCCGAGGACCTCACCGGTCCGGTGGCGCTGGTGCTCGGTCGGGAGGGACAGGGGCTGCACCGGCTGGTGCGGGAGCGCTGCGACGCGCTGGTGAGCCTGCCGATGCGCGGCCGGGTGTCGTCGCTCAATGTGTCGGTGAGCGCGGCGATCCTGCTGTACGAGGCGGTGCGCCAGCGGGCGACGGCACTGTAGCGTGGCATGGCGCAGGCGTCCCGCCTGCGAGTGGAATCACCACAAAGCCTCGAAGGACACAAAGAAGCCATTCCATTTATCATCGATCATCGGTCATTTAGCATTTGTCATTGGTCTGCGAACCTGCGAACCTGTGAACCTGCGAACTTGTAAACGTTATAAACCTTCAATCCGCTCGATGACGATTACGAGCACGATTACGATTACGAATTACGAGCACGATATCCGATGTCCGAAGTCTGATGTCCGCTGTCCGTGGTAGAATTCCCCCATGATCCACATCGCCGACAACCTCTACCTCGACGCGGCGCCCGACTTCGGGCCGGGGCCGGCGTGCGAGGCCCGGCTCATGGAGTACATCCGCTCCGGCATCGAAGTGGTGGTGTCGCTGCGGTCCTGGGAGCCGCTCGAGGCGGCCTACACCGTCCTGCAGTTGGAGTTCCACCACATCCCCATCGACGATTTCGAAACACCCACCGGCGACGACGTCCGCCGCTTTGTGGATATCGTCACCCGCAACCACGGCCGCAAGGTGCTGGTCCACTGCAAGGCCGGCCGCGGCCGATCCGGCACCCTGGCGGCCCTGTATCTCAAGAGCCGCGGCATGGACGGGCCGGAAGCCATGCGGCTGGTGCGGGACGTGCGCCCCGGCGCCATCGAGACGCCTGAGCAGGAGGCGCTGGTGCTGGACTTCGTGTTCCCGGAACCGGTGCCGCTGGCGCGCCCCGCCACCCCGCCGGCACCGCATCCGGCGGCGCTGCCCCTGCCGGTGGTGGCGGCGGTCATCGTGCGTGACGGTCGGGTCCTGTTGGCCCGCCGCCGCGCCGGCGACCACCAGGGCGGGCGCTGGGAGTTCCCCGGCGGCAAGCTTCATCCCGGCGAGGCGCCGGCGGCGTCGCTGGCGCGCGAACTGGCTGAGGAGCTGGCCATCGCCGTGGCGGTGGAGAAGCCGCTCACGTTCGTCTACTATGAATACCCGGAGAAGCGGATCCTGCTGCTGTTCTACCGCTGCCGCATCACCGCCGGGGAGCCGCGTGCCGTGGAGTGCGCCGCGGTGGACTGTTTCTTGCCGGCCGATCTGGAACACCTCGACCTGGCCGAGGCCGACCGCGCCGCGCTGCCGGCCCTGCGGCGGGCGATCGCGGAGAACAGTGAACGATGAACAGTGAGCAGCGAACCGTTTGGAGACGGGGAAAGGGGAGCGGGAACATCCCGCCAGCCGTTTGTTGAGCCGCGAACCTGCAAACCTTCAAACGGCTCGATTCCGATCACGGTTACGAATTACAATTCCGAATCACGATCCCTCAACCTTTACCCCTCGGTCTCAAATCCCTAATCCGTCAATCTTAATCATTCAGACTGGTCAACGCTCGCCGGGCCGCCGCCGCCGCATCGCGATCGTCACCGGTGAGCGCCGCTGCCTTGGTATAAGCACGGCGAGCCTCGTCGATCCGGTTGAGCCGGACGAGGCTGTGGCCGGTCTTGACCAGACTCCAGCCGCGGATCCACACGGGGAGATCGGGCTGTTCCAGGGTGCGGGCGTAGTAGCCGAGAGCGCCCGTCCAGTCGCCGCGGGCATACAGCGCCTGGCCCATGCCGAACAGGGCGCTCGCGTCGTCTGGATGGGCGGCCAGCACCGTCTGGAGTTTCACCTCGGCCTCCAGGGTCCGTCCCTCCTGGAGCAGATTCTCTGCTTCCCGCAGGGCCGTCTCGCGCACGTCGGGCGGCGCGGGGGCTGGAGGGGCTGCAACAGGGGCAGGCGGCACCGGCGGGGCGGGCTCGTCGTGGGGGTAGGCGCAGAGGGCGTCCGGGGACGATTTCGCCAGCAGCGCGGCGACGAACTCCGTCAGCGGCTGCCCCGAGGCGGGGAAGGCGGCGAGGTGCTCGCGGAAGTAGCGCTGGAAAGGGGAGTCGGGGCGCTGCCCTTCGGCGGGACGGTCCGGCTCCAGCCGGGCCATGACCGCCGCCTGGACGGCGTTGACGAGCGACTCGACCACCGCCCGCGACGGCGCGTCGAGCACCGCCGCCGGCACCAGCCGTGCGCCGAGGCAACGGCGCAGCTCCACACTCAGGTCGTAGTCCTCCGCCAGCGGCGCGAGCAGGGGATCGAGGAGCAGGTGGGCGTACTCGTGGACGAAAAACGTGCGGTAGCGGTTCCAGTCGCGCGCCGGCGAGGCGAGGATGTAATAAGTCCCCTCGGCATGGACGGCGTTCAGGATCCCCGGCGCGTTCACCAGATCCGGAATCAGCACCAGCCGGCGGTTCAGGTAGAGCTGGGCGGGGACGCGGCTGTAGTCGATGGCCGCGTGAATGGCGTCCTTCATGGCGTCGTGCTGTCCGAGCTGCTCGCGGCCGAGCGCCGCCTGCCACTTGAGCCAGAGGTCGCGGATGCGCGCCTCTTTGTAGAAGGGGCGAAGCAACCGCTCGAAACCGGCCAGGTTGGACACGGCGGCGCCGGGGAGCCGGTCGCGGTCGCGCAGGGCGAACTCCGGCGGCGGACCCAGCAGCAGGGCGAAGGCGCCGTACTTCGATCCCTGGGCGAAGGTGTCCAGCTCCACGTTGTGGACGCGGTAGAAGTCGCGGAGCTTCTCCCGCAGCGAGGCCTGGACCGGGGCGGCCTCGAGCTCGCGGACGATGCGGGCGCGGGCGCTGTCGGGCGCCTCCTGGTCCAGTTCCCAGTTGTAACCGGCCACGTGCAGGGCGCACATCACGGTGAAGACGCGCTCGTCGAGGCGGAACTCCACGTTGGCAATGTTGCCCACGGACTGGCCGGCCGCGGCGCCGGCGCCGAGCGCCGCCAGTAGGGCTGCACTGATGATGATCCTCGGGTGTCGCATGCGGTATCACCCCCGCCGGAAGTGCCGCGGCGCGCGCCCCGCGCCGGGTTCGCCGCAGCGAGCCATTGTAGCACACCGCCGCTGCCGCGGTAAAAGAGTGCCGCCGCCGCCGGCCGTTTGGTATAATGACGCACCCATCGACGGAAAGGTGACACGCGATGCTGGACATTCTGCTCGAGTCGGTGAAAATCACCCTGCTGGTGTTTGTGCTCATGGTGGTGGTGGAGCTGCTGGAACTGCGCGTGGGCGGGTTCCTGAGGCGCCACATCACCGGGAACCGGTGGGTCCAGCACCTGCTCGGCACCGTGCTGGGACTGATTCCGGGGTGCAACGACGCTTTCATCATGGTGACCTTCTACATCTCGGGCATCGTCACCTTCGGGGCGCTAGTCAGCGTCATGGTGTCCACCTTCGGCGATGAGGCGTTCGTGCTCATCTCCTACATGGGCGACCCGGCCATGCAAGTGGACCGCGGCCGCGTGGCCGCGCTGCTGGGGGTGCTGTTCGTCGCGGGGCTGGTTGGCGGAGCGCTGGCCGACTGGCTGGCCCGGCGGTTCCGCCTGCCGCTGGCGGCCAAGTGCGAGATCGCCCACCATGACGAGTTTCACGCGCAGCACTTCCGCTGGGGCCACTTCTTCACCGAGCACGCCTTCCGGCACGTGTTCCTGAAGCACATTCCCTCGCTGTTCCTCTGGATGCTGGGGTCGCTTCTGGCGCTCCACCTGCTGGAGCAGCACCTGCAGATCTCCGGCTACATCCAGGGCACCCCCGCGGTGATGATCCTGACGGGCGCCGCGGTGGGCCTCCTCCCCTTCTCGGGGCCGCATCTGGTGTTCATCACCCTGTTCGCCAAGGGGACCATTCCCCTGTCGGTGGTGGTGGCCAACTCCATCGTTCAGGAAGGCCACGGCCTCCTGCCCCTGCTGAGCTATTCCCTCATCGACGGTATCAAAATCAAGCTGTTCAAACTGGTGTTCGGACTGGCCATCGGATTCGGCCTGCTGGCCGCCGGTTTTTGAACAGTCCTGAAACTTTCCCGAAACCTCGGACGTAATAGTGGATTGAATTCACGAACGTGTCGAATCCACGCATCACTTGAGGAGTGCGTATGAGCAGAAGCGGTTTCATCCAACAGACATTTGCAATCATTATCGTGGCCGCGCTGGTGCTGGCCTACGTGCCCCCGGTCCAGGCCCAGACCGAGGCCCAGGCCCAGACGGCCGCGGAAGACACCACCTTGCTGTACACGACCATTCTGGAACGTGCGGTCAAGGACGGCAAGGCCCGCGACCTGCGCCTGAACGACTGCATCGACCTGGCGTTGCGGAAGAATCTGAGCATCGAAATCAACAGTTACCGGCCCCTGGTGCAGCAACAGAGCTTGCTGGCCGCCAACGGCGTGTACGACTACACGATGAACGTCGACGGGACCTACCAGAACATGGAGGCGCCCATCACGGATATCCTCCGCCAGGAGGTGCTGGGTATCTCCGAGTACAAGAGCTCGGCCTACGACCTGAACTTCACCTTCTCCCGCTACCTTCCCACGGGCGGCACCGCCACCCTGAGTTTCCTGAACTCGCGCGACGCGTCCAACACCAACCTGTACAACCCGACCTACTCCGGCCGGATGACCGCGCAGTTCGTCCAGCCGCTGCTGAAGAACCGCGTCCTGGACGCCAACCGCCGGACGATCCAGCTGGCGAGGAAGGACCAGAAGATTTCGGACATCGATTTTGAAAACCAGGTATCCACCGTCATCAAATCGGTGGAGGACACCTACTGGGATCTGGTCAATGCCATCGAGCAGCAGCGAATCCAGATCCAGAGCGCGGAGCTGGCCATGATCCAGCTGCGCGACAACCAGAAGCGCGTCGAGATCGGCACCCTGGCGCCCATCGTCATCACCCAAACCCGCGCCGAGGTCGCCCAGGCCATCCAGCGCGTGATCGCGGCTGAAGCTTCCATCATTCAGACCGAGAATGGGCTCAAAAACGCCATCACCGACGACCCCAACGACCCGATCTGGGACGAGTTTCTGATCCCCGTGGACAAGCCGGAAATTCCATCCGAAATCCCCGACCTGCAGGGTGCGGTGGAGCTGGCCTACAAGAACCGGCCGGAGATTCGTTCCTTGAACGTCGAGCTCGAGAAGGATGACATCGATATCAAGTACTACAACAGCCAGACGAAACCGCGGCTGGACTTCACGGCTTACATCGGCCCCAACGGCGCGGCCTCGCCCAACCTGAAGGTCGCGGTGCTGGACGAATACGGCAATCCGGTCCTGGGCCCGGACGGCCAGCCGCTCTACCAGGACAGCGACCAGTTCACCGGCGGCCTGGGCAAGGTGTATGAACAGATCTTCGGCTTCGACTACCTGGACTGGTCCCTGAAGTTCAACTTCCAGTACATCTTCGGTAACGACGCGGCGAAGGCCCAGCTCGCCATCGCCCGGCTGGGCAAGGACCAGAACCGGGCCAACCTGAAACAGACCTTCCAGAATGTCCGGGTGGACGTGCTCAACGCCATCCAGACCATCGAGGTCAACCGCAAGAGCCTGTATTCGGCCACCATCGCCCGGCAGTTCCAGGAGGAGCAGCTCACCGGCCAGAACAAGCGCTTCCAGGCCGGCCTGGCTACCAACTTCGAGGTGCTTCAAACCCAGCGTGACCTGGCGGACGCCCGGGCGGCCGAGCTGCGCTCGCTCATCAACCTGAAGAAATCCATCGTGGCCCTCAATAATTCCACCTTTACCCTCCTCACCCAAAACCAACTCGAAATCGCACTCACCCGCTGATCCCCTCTCACCGGACGGGCAGGCTCCGCGCCTGCCCGTCCCGGCCCACCCTTAAGTGATGAGTTTGCAGTTGGGAGCAGGTTGCGGCGGAGCCCCGCTAATAGTCTCTTATCTCTTTTTAAAATGGGGAGCTGGGAGTTGGGGACATCCCACGGTGGAGTCTACTTCGATTTCCTATCTCTGATCTTTCCCTTTTTGGGGTGGAAGAAGCCTTCGGATGTGACGGCGGAGGCCGAAGAGCAGACGGTTCACTTCGGCCAACTGAGCATCCAGTATTTCCCATGTCTTCTGATCCTATTAACCCGTCCGGATGCTGACTTCGAGAAGAGTGTCCGGCTCGCTGGCGGAGCCGGCGGCGATCCGGATACAATGAAGGTACTCGCGCGGATTACACCGCGCAGAGTCTTCAGCGAGGTTGGCGACGATGGAAACAGCCGCCCGGCGGATCTGCCCGGTTATACCGTATCGCTCGGCGGCCGGGAATGCACGGGTGGCGTCATACACGAGGCGGACCAGATCCATGCCCTTGCGCCATGCGTGCAACTTTTGTGAGGCTGATCCATGCGCCCTGCTTTGCCTCTCCTGCTTTCCCCTCTCTATCCATACAAGCGAACTGCACCCGTCTCCGTTTGAATATTTCTTCGTTTTTCTCTGCTCCCTTCTTCCTCCTAACTCCTATCTCCCAACTCCTAACTCTTGAGTGGGCTGCCCCCGGGATGCTACACTCTGGCCCATGAAGCGCACTGTGCATTGCCCCACCTGCCGCCGGCCCGTGTCCTGGGAGGACGCGCCGTACCGCCCGTTCTGCAGCGAGCGCTGCCGGCTCATGGATCTCGGCCGCTGGGCGGACGGAGTCTACCGGGTCGCCGGAGAAGATGCCGGGCCGGATGCGGCGGCGCCCAACCCCGCGAGCGAGACGCCCCATGAGCCTGAACCCCGTTCGTAGAATCTGGCGGGCGCTGGCGTACGCGGTGGCCACCGCCCTGGGGCTCGGCTATTCGCCGGTGGCCCCCGGCACAGTGGGCGCCGCCGCCGCCGTGGGGTTTTACCTCCTCTTCCGGGATGCGCTGGGCGCGCAGCCGGTGCTCTTCGGCGGGATCATCCTGACTGTCAGCCTGGCCGGTGTCCTGGCCGCACGCGAGGTGAGCCGGGCCGAGAACAACCCGGACCCGAGCCATGTGGTGGTGGACGAGGTGGTGGGCCAGTGGCTGGCGTTCTTCGGGGCGCCCGACAGTTGGCCGGCGCTGCTGGCGGCGTTCCTTCTCTTCCGCCTGTTCGACATCTGGAAACCGTTCCCGGTCCGGCAGGTGGAGCGGTGGGGCGGCGGTTGGGGTGTCATGATGGACGACATCCTGGCCGGTCTCTACACTCGGCTCCTGCTTGCCGGGGCGCTGGCCGTGCCGGCGATCCGGGTCTGGCTGGCCTAGCGAGGCGCCATGGTCAAGGCCCATCTCATCGCCGTGGGTTCGGAGCTGTTCCTGCCGGGACACGAAGACTCCAACTCCGTGTTTCTCCGCCACCGCCTGTTCGAGCTCGGGATCCCGGTGACCGGCGTCTCGGTGGTGGGCGATGACGAGACCGCCCTGGTACGGGTGCTGGAAGCCGTCCCCCGCGGCGCCAATGTGATCATTCTGACCGGTGGGCTGGGCCCCACCGAGGACGATGTCACCAAGAAGGCGGTGGCCCGCTGCCTGCACAAGAGCTTGCGCTACGACGACAAGGTTCAGGCTCAGCTGGAGCAGTTCTTCGCCTCCCGCAAGCGGAAGATGCCCGAAAACAACCTGCGCCAGGCGCTCATCCCGGTGGGATCCCGGGTGCTGGACAACGCCGTGGGCACAGCCCCCGGCATCCTGCTGGAGGAGCGCGGCTGCCTGTATTTTCTCCTGCCGGGGCCGCCTCGCGAGATGGAGCCGATGTTCGAGGCCCAGGTGGTGCCCGTGCTGAGGCAGAAATACGGGGCGCGGCGCATCGTCCAACGCCACTTCCGCCTCACCGGGATCCCCGAGTCGGCCGCCGACCAGATCGCCGCGCCCATCTATCGGCGCTACGCCGACGTCACCACCACGATCCTGTCCAAACCGGGCGATATTCAGCTCATCCTCACCGCCGCCGACGATGCCGGCGGCGGCGCCGCCAGCCTGGAGCGGCTGTCGGGCGAGCTGGCCCGGGTGTTGCAGGAGTACATCTACTCCCCCGACGGCGAGCCCCTCGAAGCGGTGGTGGGGCGCCTGCTGGCGGAGCGCCGCATGCGGTTGGTCGCGGCCGAGAGCTGCACCGGCGGCCTGCTGGCCAAGCGGATCACCGACGTCCCCGGTTCCTCGGCGTACTTTCTCGGGAGCGTCGTCTGCTACGACAACGCGCTGAAGCAGGAGCTGGCCGGCGTGCCCGCGGAGATCCTGGACCGCCACGGCGCAGTGAGTTCCCCCACGGCTTCGGCGCTGGCCGCCGGGATCCGCCGCCGGACGGTCGCCGATCTCAGCGTGGCCATCACCGGCATCGCCGGTCCGGGCGGCGCGACACCCGACAAGCCGGTGGGCCTGGTGTACATCGGGCTGTCGTACGCCGACAAGCTCGCCGTCAAGAAGTTTCAGTTCTACGGCGACCGGGAGCGGATCCGCTTTCAGGCGACCCAGATGGCCATGGAACTGCTCCGTCGGGTGCTCCTGGCCCGCCCGGTGGGTGACTGATCCGGCAGCCCGCGGCCCCGGCGAACTGAAACAACCGCCGCCTCCCGCCGTATCACCAGAGACGCCGCCCGATGACCATCGCAGGCAGCCGCGCGTTCAGCCGTCGCCGGACCCGGTCGACGGCCGGCCGGCGCCGCTGCCGCAACGGGAAAAAACGCTTGCTTTCACGACATCCCTCGCATAGAATCGCCGCTTTGCTGCGAGCACGCTCTTTTCCTGAAACTTGCACCCCCAGATCCTATCTTAGTCGAATGAAATCAGCACCCGCGTGCTGAACCGAATGGAGGTCATATGAACAAGATCCTGTCCCTCATCCTGGTCATCCTGCTGGCCGGCTTCGCCGCCGCACAGGCCGCCCAGACGCAGCCGGCGGAGAAGACGCCGGAGCAGCTCGCCCAGGAGCGGCAGCGGGCCGAAATGGCCCTGATCCAGCAGATCCAGGCCAACGCCAACAATCCGCAGGCCCAGGCCCTGGCGGCGGACGAGTTCGTCCAGAAATTCGCCGACTCGCCGAATATCGCGTTTGTCCGCTTTCAGGCCACGCTTGCCAATCAGCGGCTGAATAACTTCGACAAGATGGTGGAGCACGGCAACGCGTTCATGGCGCTGGTGCCCAATCACCCGGTCATCCCCGTCATCCTGGCCAACGGGTACGCCGAGAACAACAAGTCGGAAGAAGCCGAGGTGCTGGCCACCAAGGCCCGCACCCTGCTCAACGCCATGACCAAGCCCGAGGGCGTGCCCCAGGAGCAGTGGGACGCCCAGATCGGCGAGCTGAAGGGCACCCTGTCGTCGACACTCGGTTACGTCCATCTCCAGAAGGCCGGCAAGCTGGACAAGAAGGATAACGCCCGCGAGACCGAACTGAACCAGGCGGTGGACGAATTCAAGAATGCCGTGGCCGCCAACAAGATGGATGACATCTCCTGGTACCGGGTCGGCATCGCCTACGCCCTGCTGAACAAGGTGGACGAGTGCCTGGACGCCTACGCCAAGGCGATCGCCATCAACCAATCGGTGGCCGAGCGGGCCAAGACCGACATGGGCAAGATTCTGGACACTCTCAAGGAAAACAACCAGCTTGGCGACCGCACCCTGGACGGTCTGGTGGCCAAGGCCAAGCAGGATCTCGGCATCGCCTAGACGACGCTCACGTCAGGGACGGAAGATCTCCCGAGACCTTCCGCGCCCCACACGCATTCCGGAGCCCGGCTCCGGGATGCCTGTGGGGAGGCCTCCCGGCCGGTACCGATTGCATCCGTCACCACCATCGATTCTGGGGGCGGCGCGTCGCCGTATTCGGAACTTCACCCGCGGGTGCACCGGGCTGTCCGAGCGGTAGCGAGCGGCAATGGAATTCATCTCCGAACATCACGACCGGCGTCTGAATGAACTGGAGACCAATCTCGGCTACACGTTCCGGGACCGCCGTCTGCTGCGTCAGGCGGTCACCCACAAGTCGTTCACCAACGAAAACCCCTCGCTGAATCTGCAGCACAACGAGGCGCTGGAATTCCTGGGCGATTCGGTGCTGAACTTCACCATCAGCACGCGCCTCTACGAGCTGTTCGCCGGATCCACCGAAGGGGAGCTGTCCCGCTTCCGCAGCGTGCTGGTGAGCGGTCAGCACCTGGTGGAGTTGGCCCGGACTCTGGGTCTGGGCGGCTTTCTCCTGCTGGGCCGCGGCGAGCAGAAAACCGGTGGCGAAGCCAAACCCAACATCCTCATCGACACGCTGGAGGCGGTGATCGGGGCGATCTATCTCGACAGCGGCATCCGCCCGGCGCGGGCGTTTGTCCACCGGATTTTCTCCGGCTCCCTCCGCCGCCTCAAGCAGCACGGCTTCCTGCTGGTGGACTTCAAAACCCAGCTTCAGGAATACCTGGCCGACACCGGCCGCGTGCCGCCGCGCTACGTCAAGGTGTCGGAGGAAGGGCCCGACCACGACAAGATTTTCGCCATGCGGATCGAGGTGGGCGGCGAGACCTTGGGGGAAGGGCAGGGACACTCCAAGAAGGAAGCTCAGCAGGCGGCCGCGCGACAGGCGCTGGAGATTCTCCAGGGGCGAGACGAGGAGAACAGTTAGGCGAGCCGGTTCGGAACATGTGGGATCTCGGCCATCGGAGATCGGGATTCAGGCAGCCTGATTCACAACAAAGGCACAGGGGACACAAAGGTTTTGTTGAGTTCTGAACCCTGACCAAGGACCGTCTCCCGATCCCGATTCACCCATTCACCGATCAACCGTCCCCGAACCTGCGAACTTGCGAACCTGGCTCCGGTGACCCGTCTCCCTGTTCACCCGTCCACTCTCAGCCACGATCACGATCACGATTACGAACACGAACTATCAACCATCAACTCCTCTTTCAAGCTGCGAACCTGCGAACTTGAGAACCCCTCGCCATCCTGAACCATCCCCTTCCGGTTCCTGACTGGTGACAAACGGCGGTCAGCGGTTGGGCTTGACGTCCGTTTCCAGCTCCGCTAGTCTGTAGGCACCATGACACGCTTGTCGCGACAGCGTAGCGAACGACAGCGGGCGCTGTCAGGCTGGGCCGTCGTCGGACTGGGTCTGATCCTGATGGCCGGGTCGGGCCGGGCCGAGAGCTGGGAGGTGCTGAACGAGGAGCTCCGCGGCCCGCTGACGGCGTTGACCCGCAGTTATTTCGGTCCCGACGCGAACCCGTCCGCCGACGCGGTGGCTGCGACCGCGCCGTCTTCGCACCTGTGGATGGTGGTGGTAGGGTTCATCGGCGGGATCGAACCACGGGACAGCTCGGCGTCGGGAGTGGTGGCCATCGAAAAGCACCTCGATGTGCAGTTGGAACCCCGTGAGGACATCCTGTACCTCGCGTATAACAACCTGCGGTGGCGCCGCGCCGCCGACGAGGTCGCCGCCGCCGTCGTGACGGCCCGCGCCGACGGCCGACTATGGCCCGGACTCCGCCAGCCCCTGATCGTGGCGGTGGGGCACAGCTGGGGGGCCGGCGCCATCGAGGGTCTCGCCGAGCGGCTGGCCCAACACGGACTGGACGTTTCGCTGGCGGTATTTCTGGATGGCTTCGGCTGGAGCCGTCTGCAGATTCCCTCCAGCGTCCGGTTCGCGGTGAATTTTTATCAGCGGTCGGGCATCTTGGGCGGGTTCCCCCTGCGAGGCAAGAGCGAGCTGGTCATCCAGGACCCCGCGCGCACCTGCAACCTGGGCAGCTTTCGGATCAAGCCCCGGGCCGATCACTGGGGCTGGAGCTGGACCCTCGTGCAGCCCCTGGTGTACCGCTGGCACCACCTGCTGGCTCATGATTACCGGGTGAAGGGCTTTCTGGTGGATTTCGTCCGCCTCAGCCATCAGGTGCTGGCCCGGACCGTCCCCGGGCCGCCGCCCGTTCCCGACCGGCTGTTCGAGCGGGTGGTGGTCCTCGACAGTGACGAGCCGGCGCCGCCGGAGGTCTCACCCGGCGTGCAACTGGCCCGCCGGGCCGGCACGCCCGAAGCGGAGATCGTTTCTTTGGCCGGTCCGGGGACTGATGGCGCCGACTGCCTGGAGCGGATGGCGGAGATCAAAGCTCTTCGCCCGTCGCTGGTCGTGGCTCTGGAGCTGCTCGACCGGCGCTTTCCCGATCCGCAGGAGTTTTCTGAAAACCAGCGACGGCAGGTGGACCGCCTGGTACGCCATCTGACGAGCACCGGCGCGATCGTGGCGGTGGGTCTGCTGCCGGACGCGGATGCGGGACCGTCGGCGCCCGTCAACCGATATCTCCGGCGGATTCAGGGTCATTACCCCAACCTGTTGCTGGTGAACCGGGCGCAGACGGCCGGTCCCTGGTCCCGGGACCAGGACGAGTCGGCAACCGGCCGCACGATCGCTCCGGGACCCGACCGCATGGCCGAGTTGCTGCTGGGGCAACTCCATGCCTATTGTCCGGAACGGATCCCGCCCGGACTCACCGCCGCCGGTTCGTCTTCCGTCGCCACCGCCCCGGCCGCCGCCGCTCCGGCCGGAACACCCGAACGATGAATGACCGCTGCATTCACCGGCCCGCCGGTTCAGAAATTTGCACATTCACACGCCAACGCCGGGCATCGAGTATCTTGGACTGACGCGACACGCCGCATTTCGAATGCCGACGTCCGCGCGTGCCGCTGACCGGGCCTTTGCGGCGGTCTTCGGCCGCGAGTCAGGAACTGTTCGACTATGCCAGCCGCCGCGGCATGCTGCTCGATTCGCGCCGAGTCGATTCCTGCTCCGCTATCGCACCTTGACCAGCAGGTAGCTTCCGCCTCGATTATCGTTCAGGTGGAGCAACCGCCCGTTGCGCACCGCCTGGAAGTGGGCGGCGAAGGTGTCCGTCCGGCCCTGGTAGCGATTCGTGGCGGTGAGCTGCCAGTTGGTGACCGTGTACCTGCCCCGGAACTCCTGCTGGAAGGTGCTCATGCCGCCGACCACGGCGCCGCTGGCGCCGCTGTGGACGCTGGCGTAGCTGCCGTCCCGGTTGAACGTGAACACGGCGCCGCTGGCCGCCATCGTGACGCCGGCCGCCAGACCCGTCACGGAGTCGTACCACTGGGTGGTGGTGCTGCCGCCGCTCTGCCAGGTGCCCACGATGTCGGAGGCGGCCAGGGCGAACTTGTTGTAGCGGCTCATGGCGATGAGCGCGTCGGGCGAGGGGAACAGGCGGCAGGAGGTGTCTCGATCCGGGCTGGCCGCCAAATAGAAATTGCCGTCCCAGACCATGGCCAGGTACACCCGTTCGCCGGTCTGCCGGTCGACGGCCTCGCCTTCTTTCCATTCGTGGATCATGGTCTTGCGGTTTTCGTTTTCCGAGACGACGGTGTATCGGGGCTTCACAAACCGGTGCCACAGATTGTCCCTGATATTGCCGTTGGGGGGGCGCATGTCCGCGCCCACGGGGAAGTAAAAGTAGAGATAGACCCGGGTGGTCTCCCTCTGCACCAAGACCCAGTCGGCCTGCACGCTGGCGGTCCAGCCGTCGTCGAAGTTGGAGGAGGTGAACTGGAAGGCGCTTCGCGCCGCCGGCGCGGGCGGCCGGGAGGGCGGGAGAGCGGCGACCGGCTCAGTGGACGACGGCCCAGCCAGGGTGACGGAGCGCAGGAATTTCTGAATTGTCGGGACGTAACTGTTCTGGTTGGTCAGTCCGATGGATGTGAGCCGCTTGCCGTTTCCCGAAAATGTTTGGAAGAGGAGGGTGCCCGGCTGGCCCCCATGGGTGAACGTACCGGTGGCGGACCGGCACTTCCAGCCGTTGGCGGCGGGAATATCCGCGACATTGGCAGGCCCGGAGGCGGACAGCTTCTGAACCGCCACGGCCTGCCACTCGGCCCTGAAGTCCTGCTCGAGGCTCCCCGAAGTAGCGAGGCTGTTGTACACGATGAGCTGGCACCAGCCCTGGTTCTGGTCGACCCGGCTGTACATGACGGAGGAGTTCGGCGACACGCTCCGCTGCCATCCGGCCGGCGGCGTGAAGCGGGCCAAATCGTACGATTGGACTGTTGCCGAACCGCCGCCGCTGGCCGCGTTCTGAGCCGCCGTGTTGGTGGGTCCCAAAAGACATACCAAGAGCAGCACGATGCCCAAGCTGAAATGGCTGGATGGTTTCATGGGGAACTCCGTTCGTTTGCAGAAATTCAAAACGCCGGGATGCCGGTGCTCATTAGAGTGGATTAAAAACGAAATGGATGCGGCGGGGCGAGGGTGCTGTTGCATTTCGCGGCCGGGCGGCCGGATCGCGCGTTCGATGAAGGCGCGCCCGAAGCATCATGCGGTCTTCTCGCGGTCTCCGGCCGGGAGTTCCATTAGCGGAATGTTGAGCAGTAAATGAGTTGAAGGTTGAGAATGAGCCCCAAGCTCCAAGCCTCGAACCCCGATTACGGATTACGAGGCCGATTCACCGTGTCCCCTTCAGCCGCTCCTCGAGGAGGCGGATCTTCTCCAGCCGGCGGGCGTGGCGGCCGCCGTCGAACGGCGCGTCCAGCCAGGCGCGCACCATGGCCAGGCCCGTCTCCACGCTGACGAATCGGCCCGGCAGGACCAGGATGTTCGTGTCGTTGTGCCGGCGGCTCAGCTCGGCCATCTCCGGGGTGAAGCAGAGCCCGGCCCGGATGCCGCGGAACTTGTTGGCGGTGATGCTCATGCCGATGCCGCTGCCGCAGATCAGGATGCCGCGGTCGAACTCGCCGGCGGCCACCCGGCCGGCCACGGCGGCGCCGAAATCCGGATAATCCACGGACTCGGCCGTCGTCGGTCCGGCGTCGGCCAGATCCACGCCGAGGCGGCGGCATTCGGCCCGGATGGCTTCCTTGAGATCGAATCCCGCATGGTCGCTGCCGATGATGAGGCGCATCGTTCCTCCCGTCCCGGATCTCGGCGGTATTGTTCCCGATAACGGCCGGCGGGTCAACGCAAAACTGCTTGACAGCGCAAGGGCCTGTCCATATACTGCCGTTTTCGAGTTTGCGCCCAAAGGGAGGTGAGTCGTTTGGCATACATCACCGTGCAGGACGGGGAAAGCCTGGAGAGCGCCCTGCGCCGGTTCAAGCGGAAAGTCCAACAAGAAGATATCATCAAGGAAGTGAAGAAGCATTCCTTCTTCCTGAAACCCGGCGAGAAGCTGCGCATCAAGCAGGCCTTGGCCCGCAAGCGCCTGAGAAAGAAGATGCGCAACATCCAGCGCCGGCTGGACTGAGTCACACCCCAGGGCTACCGGATCTCCTCCGGTAGCCCGTTTTGTCTTTACGGCAGCCGGCGCGGACGGGCCGGCCCCCTGCCGGAGACGGCGGACAGACGATCGGCCCGAAAGCGAGGTCCCCGTGAATTCCCTTGAAATCATCAAGAAGAAGCGCGACCGCTCGGCCCTGACGGCGGACGAGATCCGCTTCATGGTGGACGGCTACACCGCCGGCGAGATCCCGGACTACCAGATCAGCGCGCTGCTCATGGCCGTACTCATCAACGGCATGGACACGGCCGAGACGCAGGCGCTCACCGAGGCGATGCTCCACTCCGGCGACGTGCTGGATTTTTCCGACATCCCCGGCGTCAAGGTGGACAAGCACAGCACCGGCGGCGTCGGCGACAAGACATCGCTCATTCTGGGGCCCATCGCCGCCGCCGCGGGCGTCCGCGTGCCCATGATCAGCGGCCGCGGCCTGGGGCACACCGGCGGCACGCTGGACAAGCTGGAGGCGATCCCCGGCTTCGACGTGAACCTGTCGGTGGAGCGCTTCCGCGAGGGCGTCGAACGGATCGGCCTCTGCCTCATCGGCCAGACCGCCCGGATCGCCCCCGCCGACAAGAAGATCTACGCCCTGCGCGATGTCACCGGGACCGTGGAGTCCATTCCCCTGATCACCGCCAGCATCATGAGCAAGAAGCTGGCCGAGGGGATCGACGCCCTGGTGCTCGACGTCAAGACGGGCCGCGGCGCCTTCATGAAGACGCTGGACGATTCCCGCCGGCTGGCCCGCAGCTTGGTGGACACCGGTCTGCGGGTGGGTAAGCGGATGTCGGCCCTCATCACCGATATGAACCAGCCGCTGGGCCGGTGGGCCGGCAACGCCGTCGAGGTGGCCGAGTCGGTGGCCACGCTGCGCGGCGAGGGACCGGCGGATCTGGAATCGCTCTCGGTGGAACTGGCCGCGGAGATGATCCGACTGGCCGGGCTGGCGCCGGACATCGACGCGGCGCGGGGTGTCGCGCGCCGGCAGATCGCGACGGGGCGGGCCCTCGAAGTGTTTGCCCGCTGCATTGAATTCCACGGCGGCGACCCGCGGGTCACCGAATCGGATCAATACCTTCCCCGGGCGGCGCAGCGACACGTGGTCACGGCGCCGCAGGCCGGCTGGGTGGCGCAGCTCGACGCCGAGGCCGTCGGCATGGCCATCGTCGTTCTGGGCGGCGGCCGCCTGCGCAAAGAGGACGGAATCGATCCGGCCGTCGGTGTCCGGCTGCACCGCAAGATCGGCGACCGCGTCGAAACGGGCGAGCCGCTGGCCGAGATTCAATACAACGACGCCGCCCGCTTCGACGACGCTCGCCGCCGAGTCGAGACGGCCTACGCCATCGCCGAAGCGCCGGTGGCGGCGCCGGTGCTCATCCGGGAACGGCTGGAATAGCGCACCGGCACGAAACGCTCCGTCTGGAGGTCACCGCATGCATCTCACCGGCTTGATCGGTCTGGTCGTCATCCCCCTGATCGCCTTCCTGCTCTCCACCAACCGCAAGGCCATCCGCTGGAAGACCGTGGGATGGGGATTCGGCCTCCAGATCGGGTTCGCCCTCATCGTGCTCAAATGGCCGCCGGGAGTGCGCCTGTTCGAATACCTCGGCCAGGGAATCAACCACCTGCTGTCCTACTCCCAGTACGGTTCCAACTTTGTGTTCGGACCGCTCGGGTCCCGGGCCGCCATGACCAAGTTCCTGGAAGCGGTCACGGGTCGGACACTCGCGGCGAACGACCCGCTGTTGAGCGGCGTCAGCATCTTCGCCCTGCAGGTGCTCCCCACCATCATCTTCATCGCCGCCCTGTTCGCCATCCTGTACTACCTGGGCGTGATGCAGTTCATTGTCCGCATCTTCGCCTGGGTGATGGCGCGGCTCATGGCCGCGAGCGGCGCCGAGTCGCTCAACGTGGCCGCCTCCATCTTCATGGGCCAGACCGAGGCGCCGCTCACCATCCGTCCGTACCTCAACGACATGACCGACTCCGAGCTCATGTGCGTCATGACGTCGGGCATGGCGCACATCTCGGGCGGGATCATGGCCGCCTACATCGCCTTCGGCGCGCGGCCGGAGCACCTGCTCACCGCCGTGATCATGACCGCGCCGGGCACCATCATGATGGCCAAGATGCTGGTGCCCGAGACGGGCGAGCCGAAGACCTTGGGTCAGGTGAAGCTGGAGGTGGAGAAGACCGACGTCAACATCATCGACGCCGCCTCCCGCGGCACCGGCGAGGGGCTCCACTTGGCCATGAACGTGGCGGCGATGCTGATCTCCTTTATCGCCCTGATTTACCTGATCAACGGGCTGCTGGGACTGATCCCCATCGGCGGGGCGCCGCTGTCCATGCAACGGATTTTCGGAGTGGTGTTCGCGCCGGTGGCCTGGATCATGGGCGTGCCGTGGCACGACGCCGCCAACATCGGCAACCTGCTGGGCACGCGGCTGGTGCTCAACGAGTTCATCGCCTACAGCGGTCTGGGCGAGCTCAAGAGCATGCTGGAGCCCCGTTCCTTCACCATCGCCACCTTCGCCCTGTGCGGCTTTGCCAATTTCTCGTCGATTGGCATCCAGATCGGCGGCATCGGTGCCCTGGCGCCGGCGCGCCGTCATGACTTGGCCCGGCTGGGCCTGCGGGCGGTGATGGCTGGGACCATGGCCAATTTCCTGACGGCGAGCATCGCCGGCATCCTCATTTGAGGCCGCCGCGGACGGACGCCGCCGGACACTGCTTCTGCGGAGAGACACCATGATGTATGAACAGGTCATTGAACTCGTCGTCCAGTACCTGTCGGAGCGCGCCCCGACGCCCCGTCCCCTCGGGGTGATCCTGGGGTCCGGCCTGGGGGCGTACGCCGACGCCGTCGAGGACGCGGTGCGCATCCCGTTTTCCGAGATCCCCCATTTCCCCGCCAGTTCCGTCGCCGGACATGCCGGCGTGCTGGTCGCGGGAAAGCTGCACGGACACGCCGTGGCGCTCATGCAGGGCCGCGTGCACTACTACGAGGGTCACGATCCCGACGACGTGATTTTCCCGGCCCGGGTGCTCCACGGCCTGGGTGTCCGGACGCTCATCGTCACCAACGCCGCCGGCGGGATCAACCCGGAGTACCGCCCCGGTGACCTGATGATCATCCGCGACCACATCAACTTCATGGGCTTCAACCCGCTGCGCGGCCGGGTAGCCGAGCGCTTCGGTCCCCGCTTCCCCGACATGAGCTACGCCTATCACCCGGAACTGCGGACGCTGGCCCGCGAAGCAGCGGGCCGCTTGGGTCTCGCCGTCCGAGAGGGTGTGTACCTGGGGTTGTCGGGCCCGTCGTACGAGACGCCCGCCGAGATCCGCATGTTTCGCGCCTGGGGCGCCGACGCGGTGGGTATGTCCACGGTCCCCGAGGTCATCGCCGCCAACCAGATGGGGATGCGGGTGCTGGGGATCAGCTGCATCACCAACATGGCGGCGGGCATCCTCGACCAGCCCCTGACCCACCAGGAGGTGCTCGACACCACCGAGCGGGTCAAGGACCAATTCACCCGCCTGGTGGACCGGATCATCGCGGAGGTGCGGCTGTGAACGACGAGCTGGTTCGCGCGGCCACCGCCGCCCGGGAGCACGCCTATGCCCCGTATTCCCGCTTCCGGGTCGGCGCGGCGCTGCAGGGCGAATCGGGCACCATCTACAAGGGCTGCAACGTGGAAGGCGCATCCTACGGCCTCACCGTGTGCGCCGAGCGGGTGGCCATCTGGAAGGCGGTCAGCGAGGGCGAGCGCCGTTTCCGGGCGATCTGCGTGGTGGCCGACACGGCGGAGCTGACGCCGCCCTGCGGGGCCTGCCGGCAGATCATCTGGGAGTTCTGCGGCGACATCCCCGTGATCCTGGCTAACCTGACGGGGAATCGGGTGGTATACTCGATGGCAGAGTTGCTGCCGCGTCCGTTTGACGGGGGCTTTCTCGGCTGAGACCGCCTCTGTCCGGCCGTCCGGCCGGAACGTCGGCGCCGCGTCCGGAGGGATGCCCATGAATCCAGAGTGCGCGGACGATCCGCTCCTCGAGGTGCTGCGGCACCTGTTTCCGACCTGTCCCGCCTTCCGCCTGCGAGTGGACGACCCCGGCCGAAGCGGGCCGTGGGAGTGCGAACTGCGAGTGAAACGAACCCTGCCGCTGGCCCCGCGCGGCGGCCGGCAGGCCGCTCGGACCGGGCCGCGGTCGGGCGAGATCAGTCTGGGCGGCCTGGAACGCGGCGTCACCGTGAGCCTTTCGGGCCCGGGTCTCCCCGCCGGCGAGGCGAAGCTGTCAGCCGACCAGGCGGCGCTGCTCCGCCAGGCAATCCGGCTGTTCCTGATCCGGCAGGGGTACGAGCGACTGGCGCGCCAGTTCGACGTCCTGTGCGATATCAACCGCGAAATCAATTCCCAGTCCGAGCTCAAGCCGCTGGTGGAGACCATCGCCGAGAACACGGCCCGACTGCTGGACGCCGACGCCGTCTCGGTCATGCTCTACGACGAGCGCCACGAGCGGTTTCGGACGTTCGCCGGCTGGCGTTCCTGGGCCACTGATTCGGGCGCGGTGGTCTTCTACGCCACCGAGGGCATCATCGGCAAGGTGGCGGCCACCCTGCAGGGGGTGCGCGTGGCCGACACCGCCCGGAGCCCCGACTTCAAGCCGTCGGCTGACACCACGCAGCCGCCCATCAAGTCGATGCTCTGCGTGCCGCTGGTGGACATGGCCGGCGCCCGGCCCGTCCTGATCGGCGTCATCAACGCGTCGCGGCGCCTGTTTCCCGACCGGCCGTCGAAGGAGGGCTTCTCCGAGGGAGATCTGTCGCTCTTCGAGAAGTTCGCCGTGCAGGTCACGGCGGCGATCCAGCGCTCCCGCGTGTTCGAGGAGACCCGCCGGCGCACCCTCCAGCTACAGATCGTCAACCAGATCGGCACCATCCTGGGCAGCTCCCTGGAGCGGAGCGACAACTTCCAGCGGGCCCTGGACCTGCTCGCGCGGTCCTTTGCCCTGTCGTACGCCCAGCTGCTCATCGTCAGTGGCGAGGAACTGAAATACAACGTCAACACCCGGCGGAACCCGGATTTCATCCCGCCCGGCCTGGCGGGACTGCTGCGGCGGGGGAAGTGGAACACCCGGTCCCGGTTCGTCGAGCGGGAGTCGCGCGCCAAGTACCTGTTCAGCCTGGGGCAGACCCCCCGCTCCATGACCTACCTGTACGTCGAGAGCGGCGACGCGCTGCTGTTCGAGGACGAGCACAACCGGCGGGTCATGGAAACGGTGCTCGACCAGCTCTCCATCGCGTTGGAGAACTACGCCCTGTTTGCCGATGTCTCCGCGAGCAACCGGAAGATGGCCGAGCTCGACCGGATGAAGAACGAGCTAATCAGCATCGTGTCCCACGACTTCCGGACGCCGCTCACCGTGATCCACGCCTACTCCGAGCTGCTGCTGCTGCAGCCGGAGATGGGGACCGAGAACCGGCGGGAGTACCTGAACTCCATCTTCGAGCAGATCGGCCACCTGCGTCGCCTGGCCGAGGGGCTGCTCAAGATCACCCGGATCGAGTCGGGCGAGATGACCTACACGTTCGAAGCCATCGACTTCGCGGTGCTGGCCGAGAAGATCGGCTCCCGGCGCCTGCCCCGGCACCAGATCCGCTTCGAGGTGGAGGCCGGACTGGCGCCGCTCAACGCCGACTACGACAAGCTGTTCGAGGTGCTGGACAACCTCATCTCCAACGCCATCAAGTTCTCGCCCGACGGCGGCGAGGTGGTGGTCCGGGCGCGGCGTCACAAGGACGGCTGTGCCCTTATCGAAGTGCGCGACCAGGGGATCGGCATTCCGCCCGAGCAGCTCGGCAACCTGTTCCGGAAGTACAGTCGCGTCTACAACGAGCAGACCAAGCACATCCGCGGCACGGGCCTCGGCCTGTACATCTGCAAGAAGCTGGTGGAGGGGCACGGCGGCAAGATCTCCGTGCGCAGCAAGCCGGGCGAAGGGTCCACCTTCAGCATCACCATCCCCTTTCACCAGCCGGTCCCGGTCACCCCGTGAGCGGTCCGGCCGGCGGC
Organism: Acidobacteriota bacterium; assembly: GCA_012517875.1. NCBI lineage: Bacteria > Pseudomonadati > Acidobacteriota > Acidobacteriota bacterium. Next base: position 28,576 of record JAAYUB010000015.1, read on the forward strand.
CCCCCGTTTGCACCCCCCGGACCGGTGTGGTATAGTGCCTGCCGGAAGCGGAAGGAGCCCCGATGAAGAAACATTTCACTCTATTCGCGGTTATTTTCCTGGTGGGTGCCGCGCTGGTGGGCGGCCTGCTGGGGCGGAGGGTCAGCGCCGACTCCGGCCAGACCGATGAGCGAACCGAGCTGTTCCGCCGGTACTCGCTCGTGCTGAGCACCATTGAGCAGAACGCCGCCGACTACCCCGGCAGCGCCGAGCTGATCTACAGCTCGGTCCGCGGGATGCTCCAGCGGCTGGATCCTCACAGCAGCTTTTTCTCCCCCAAGGATTACAAAGCGGTGGAGGAGGAGAACAGCGGCCGGTATTTCGGCCTTGGCATCCGCATCCGGGCGCTGATGCCGGGCAGCGGCCGGATTGTGGTGATCGAACCGCCGGCGCCGGGCACCCCCGCGGCCCGGGTGGGTCTGCAGGCCGGCGACGTGATTTTCAAGGTCAACGACAAGCCCATCGACGACTGGGATGTCGACGACGTCATTGATCACCTGAAGGGGCCCAAGGGCACGAAGGTGCACATCACCGTGAATCGTCGTGGCGAGGCCGAACCCCTCGAACTGGATGTGATCCGCGACGAGATCCCCAAGCTCACCATCAACTTCGCCTACCGGGTTCGGCCGGGCATCGGCTTCATCAAGATCGAGCGGTTCTCCGAAACCACCCACCGCGAGATGATGGACGCGCTGCAGCGCATCGGCATCGATTCGCTGGATGGCCTGATTCTCGATCTGCGCGACAATCCAGGCGGCTATCTGACTCAGGCGATCCGGGTCTCGGAGGAGTTCCTACCCAAGGGCGCGCCCATCGTCAGCACCCGCGGCCGCAACGGCGCCGACGAACAGCGCTATGCGGTGCGGGAGGGGGGCGATCTGAAGATCCCGCTGGTCATCCTCATCAACGCCAGTTCCGCCAGCGCGTCGGAGATCGTGTCCGCCGCGGTCCAGGACAACGATCGCGGCTTGCTTGTGGGCGAGCAGAGCTTCGGGAAGGGGCTGGTCCAGTCGGTGTACCGGCTGGCCGACGGTTCCGGCCTGGCGCTCACGACAGGGCGCTACTACGCGCCCAGCGGGCGCTGCCTGCAGCGGCCGTTCAACGGCTCGGTATATGACTACTACAACCAGCGCAACCGCAAGGCCGTCAAGCCCGACGAGTCGGAGGTCAAGTACACCCTGAGCGGGCGCAAGGTGTACGGCAGCGGTGGCGTGCAGCCCGACATCGTCCACGTCTCCCGCAAGCTGAACCGCTTCGAGCTGACCCTGCTGTCGAAGGACGTGTTCTTCAAATTTGCCAACCAGGCGGCGCAGGGGAAGGTCCCGTCGGTGAGCATTCTGGCCAACGGGAGCGCCGCCGCCGATCACGCCCGCCAGTTCGAGGTCAACGAGGCGGTGCTGCAGGACTTTCGGAAGTATCTCGACAACCTCGAGATCAACTATACCGACGAGGAGTTTCAGCAGAACGTCGCGTTCAGCCAACGGGGCATCAAGGCGGAGCTGTTCACCCGCATCTTCGGCGTGCTGGACTGTTTCAAGATCCGCGCCGAAGGCGACGACCAGATCGCCAAAGCCCTGGAGGTGATGCCGGAGGCCCGCAGCATGCTTGTCAAAACGAAGGAGATCTTGGCCACCATCGGCGACCGGAAACGACGGGGCGGCATATGAGCGACACGCGGGTCTGGTACATCACGGTGGACGGCGCCACGCAGGGTCCGTTCACCGCCGGCGAGGTCCGCGGCCAGCTGCAGGCGGGCAACATCAATCCCCAGACGTACGTGTTTCGGCAGGGACTCGGAGGCTGGATTCCGCTGGCACAGGCGCCCGAGTTGGGGGCTGCGGCGCCGGTCCCCCCGCCGCCCCGAGCCGTCGCGCCGGCGCCCGCTGCGGGGGCGTCCGCCGGCCGGCGCTGCCACGAAATCGACTACCAGATCCACGGCGACGACATGCAATTCGTGGACGTGGTGCTGGACCCCGGCGAGGCGGTGATCGCCGAAGCCGGCACCATGATGTACATCACCAACGGCATCCAGATGGAGACGCGCTTCACCGACGGCAGCTCGCCCGACAAGGGATTCATGGGCAAGCTCCTCGACGCCGGCAAGCGTGTCGTCACCGGTGAAAGCCTGTTCCTGACCCTGTACACGAACCGCGGCGCGGGCCGCGAGACAGCGGCCTTTGCCGCACCCTATCCCGGCAAGATCATCGTCGCCGATCTCAAGGAACATGACGGCACCCTGATCTGCCAGAAGGACTCCTTCCTCTGCGCTGCGTACGGCACTGCGCTTGGCATCGCCTTCACCAAGCGGCTCGGCGCCGGCTTCTTCGGGGGCGAGGGGTTCATCCTCCAGAAGATGGAGGGGGACGGCAAGGTGTTCATTCACGCCTGTGGCACCATCGTCAAACGGGTGCTGGGGCCGGGTGAGACCCTGCGCGTGGACACCGGCTGTCTCGTGGCCATGGACCGGAGCGTGACCTACGACATCCAGTTTGTGGGCAGCGTCAAAACGGCGGTCTTCGGCGGCGAAGGCCTGTTCTTCGTCACCCTGACGGGCCCCGGTCAGGTGTTCCTGCAGTCGCTCCCCTTCAGCCGGCTGGCTGACCGGATCTATTCGCACGCTCCGAGCGCCGGCGGCTCCCGCAAGGAGGAGGGATCGGTGCTGGGCGGGTTGGGCAGCCTCCTCGGAGGGGACCGTTAGGCGGCGGATCGTCGAGCCGGCGAAGCGGCGAATTGGTGAGTCGGGAGACGGGAACCGGAAGACGGAAGTCGGCCAAACGCAGACGAATCGATCCTCAACCATCAACGATCAACATTCCAAGCGCCCCGTCCTAATCGCCGGACAGCCGCTCGATGAGCTGCTTGATCTCCGACTCGATCCGGTTTTTCTGTGCTTCGCCCAGCAGCTCGCGGGCGGCTTTCATCTGTGACGTGAGGATCCGGAGGTAAACGTTGTAGACGTAGTCCGTCTTGTGGGGGGTGGACAGATTCATGATGTTGAGGTCGAGCAGATCAGGGTCCAGCCAGCCCTTGCTGTTCATTTCCACATTGTGGAGGAGGGTCTTCTCTTCCTGCCGGATCTCCTCGTAGTAGTTGCGCAGGATCTTTTCGGCCATGGGACCGGCGCCGGTTTTGAGCGTCTGGAGGATGCTCTCGAAAATCTGGTTGAAGAGCACCTGCATGCGCTTGAGTTTGTCAATCTCCATGTCCAGCACCGGCTCCAGGACGAAGCTTTGGTGGTGCTGGATCCGGAACAGGTCGATGGTGATCAGTCCGGCCAGCAGGCGGCAGGTTTCGAAATCGTTCAGCAGGCTGTAGTGAAGCACCTCGCGGATCGATTTGCCGCGGGCGTAGTTCATGATGTCCACTTCCTGGTCCGAGAGCTGGATTTCCTGGCGTTTCTGTTCGAACTCGGGGGATTCCTCCAGCGCGTTGTCGATGCTCCCGATCATCCGTTCCAGGAAGAACCAGTCGGTGATCCGCTTGATGCCCGCCAAGATCAGGTCGGCCGACGTGATGTTGAGCTTGATGGTCTCGATCTGCTTTTCTTCCTTCTCGAACTCGAACAGGCCCTCGACCCACTCGAACACCGAGAAGATGATCTCTTTGACCTGCTGGTGGACGGCGGAGATGAGCTCCTGCGTGCTGATGTACCCTTCGCGGAGCAGGATCTGGCCGTGGCGCAGGCCCGGCCGGATCTGGTTGGCGGTTTCCAGATACTGCTCCAGGGTGATGATGCCGTTGCGCAGCAGGATGTCGCCCAGCGAGTCCTTGCGCTGATTGGAGTAAGCGAACGCGATCTTGCCTTCCTCGAGGTAGATCTTTTTCTTGATGTTGAACTGCTGCAGCGTCAGGATGCCGGTCTCTTTGCTGATGCAGATGGAGTGCAGGATCTCGGGGAGGGTGGTGACCTTCAGGCTGCCTTTCAGAAGCATGGGTGCTCCTCGTGCCGGACGCGGCGGGATCGCATGGTCAGGCCCGCCGGGCTCAGCGGAATTCGATCCGCTGGATGGTTTGCTTGACGATCGGGCGCTCGGCAAGATCGCCGGTGCCCACGGCGGCGGCGGCGATCTTCCGCACCGCATCCATGCCCTCGACCACGTGACCGAACACGGTGTACTCGCCCTGCCACTCGGGGTGGTTCTTGACGCAGATGAAAAACTGGCAACTCGCCGAGTTCCGGTCGTCCGCCCCGCGGGCCATGGCCACCGCGCCCTCGGTCATGGGCAGATCGTTGGCCTCGAACGGAAGGAACTCGCCGGTGGTGCCGATGCCGTCGTTGTACGGATCGGCGTCGCGGCTCAGGGGGTCGCCGCCCTGGATCAGGCTGCCGGCGATGACCCGGTGGAACGTGGTTCCGCTGAAGAAGCCGTCGGCCGCCAGCCGCTTGATCCGGGCGACGGTCTGCGGCGCCTGGTCGGGCTTCAGCTCGATGGTGAACGCGCCGGCCGCGGTTTCGACGACCATGCGGTCGGACGCGGGCAGGGGTGGCGGCTCGGGTGACGCGGCCGGGGCCGGCCCGGGGGCCGGCTCGGTTTCGGCGGGCGACGGCCCGCCGCAGGCGGCGAGCGCCACCAGGAGCAGGAGGGCGACAAGACCGTGGCGGATGCGCCGGGCACAGATCATGGGCGACACCTCATGATGGCGATGAAGGCACGGGGCGGCCGCGTCGGAACGGCCGGCCCGACGGTCACTGCAGCGTGTCCTGGTCGGGACGCTTGACCAGCACGCCCTGTTTCTCCAGGTTTTGGAAAATCTGGTCGATCTGTTGCTTGAGCTTGATGAAGGAGGTGATGCTCATGCCGAAGCGCTGGATGATGACCGCCTCCAGGTGGTCGTCGGGCTGGAGGGTGCGCGACTGGATTTTCTGGTTCATGTCCAGTACCAGCTTCGGGTCCACGACGCCGACGTCGACCACCACGTCCGTGTCGATCTGTGCGAACGCGAACTGGTTCACGAACCGGATGTTCTCACGGCCCTCCGGGTAGACGAACTTGACCGGGATGTTCTGACGGTTGCTCATCGGCTCCACCTCACCGCGTCCCTCCGCCGGACGGGGCCGACGGTACGAACTGCTTTTTAATGCTGGAGATACGGGCCTGCTTCTTTTCTTCCGAGAGGATATTATCGGGGATTTGCCCCAGGATTTCAATGGCTTTGTCGTAATCCTCCTGGATCTCCAGGATGTCGGACATCACCATCAGCGCCAGATGGCGGCAATCGTCGCAGTGGGGCGCGCGGGTGACCGGCTCCAGGAATTCCCGCGCCCGCTGGTAGTTCTTCTGGTTGTAGTAGATCATGGCCAGCTGGATCACCGCCTGCTGCCGGGTGTGCGGATCGGTCACCGTGCCGATGAGGTTCTTCAGCTCGATGATCGCCACCTCCGGCCGCTCGGTCTTGACGTAGCAGCGGGCCAGCTCGAGACGCAGGTGCGGGATGTCCGCGTGCCTTGGGTGGCGGGCGATGAGGTACTTCAATTCGGCCTCGGCCCGCGGCAGGTCGCCGATGACGTTGAGGTGGATCTCGGCCAGCCGCCGGTGGATCTCGAAGTCGTGGGGGCTGGCGGGGTCGGTCGCAAGCGCCCGCTGCCAGAACTCCATGGCGCCGTACAGGTTGTTCTCGTGGAAGTACAGGATGTTGCCCTGGAGGTAATACACCTCCGCCATCCGCTTCCAATGGGGATACTCGCGCTCAATGGCGCGCAGGGTGTCCGCGGCGGCCCGGGGTTGGTTCGTGCCGATTTGCTCCTGAGCCAGCCGGAAGAGATCTTCGGCGTCCTTCTGGTTGAGCACCAGCAGGATGCATGAGGTCACGAAAGCGGTGGCGATCACCAGGACAATGAAGGTGAGGTGCTCGGACAGGAACCGGACGACGCCGTTAATCGCTTCCGTTCTCATCGCCGTTTTCGTCCTCGGCGCCCAGCAGCGTGATGGAGGTGACCAGGTCCTCCGGCGCCAGCTCGATGAGCTTGACTCCCATGGTCGCCCGGCCGGCGGTGCGGATGGTGCCGGTGTTCATCCGGATGATCTGGCCGCCGGCGCTCACGAGGATCAGGTTGCAGTCTTCCTTCAAAAAGCGCGCGTCCACGACCGGGCCCGTCTTGTCGGTGACCTTCAGGTTGATGATCCCGCTGCCGCCGCGGGACTGAACACGGTACTCGGTGGGGGGGGTTTTTTTGCCGAAGCCGTGCTGGGTGACGCTCAGGAATTCGCCCTCGGTGGTGCAGGTGGTCATGGAGACCACCTGATCGCCCTTGCGCAGGCGGATGCCGATCACGCCCTGGGCCGCCCGGCCCATGGGGCGGACGTCGGTCTCGGCAAAGCGGATGCTGTGGCCCAGCCGCGTGGACAGGAACAGGAAGTGATTGCCGGTGGTCTTGGTTGCGGCGATGAGACGGTCCGTCTCGCGGACGGTCTGGGCGATGATACCGGCGCTGCGCGGGTTGGAGAATTCAGACAG
>JAAYUB010000016.1 GCA_012517875.1 Acidobacteriota bacterium
CGCGTGGGCGCCGGGCCTTTGCCGTAGATCCGCTTTTCGCTGTACTGCGGGGGCTCGTAGGTCCGGATGGGCTCGATGTCCTTGCCCCGGGGAACGGCGCCGAAGTACTTTTCGGCCATGGCCACGATGGCCTTCGGGTCGAAGTCGCCCACGTAGATGGCCACGGCGTTGTTGGGCACGTAATACGTGTTGTGGAATTCGGCCAGGTCGGCGCGGGTGACCTTGCGCAGATCATCCATCCAGCCGATGACGTCCCAGTGATACGGCGACGCGGCGTAGAACGCCGCGTTGACCTGCTCGCTGAAGAGGTAGCCCGGCCGGTTTTCGCTCAGCCGCCGTTCCTCCATGACCACATCCTTCTCGGAGTAGAACTCGCGGTAGCGGGCGTTGGCCATGCGGTCGGCCTCGAGCAGCATCTGCAGCTCCACCTTGTTGGAGGGAAGCGTGACGTAGTAGCCGGTGGTCTCGTTGCCAGTGGAGGCGTTGAGGCCGGTGCCGCCGTTTTTCATGTAGAGGGTCCAGAGGTCGTCCTTGATGATGTACGCCTTCTGGGCCTTGGCCAGTTCGTCGTACTCCTTCTGCCAGGCGGCGATCTTGGCCGGGTCGCCGCCGCCGGGCGTCCAGAACCGCTCACGGTAGATCTTGTCCATGACCGCATCGATCTTCCGGTCGATCTCCGCGTCCTTCGCGACATCGGTGACGCCGGTGATTTCGGTACCCTTGAACATCATGTGCTCGTGCAGGTGGGCCAGGCCGGTGATGCCGGGCCGTTCGTTGATAGAGCCCACCTTGTAGTACACGTGGCACACCACGCGGGGCACGCCGGGCTTCTGGATCATCAGGATTTTCATCCCGTTGGCCAGGACGTGCTCCTGGACGTCGAGCTGGACCTGCGCCGCGGCTCCCGCGGCGAAGGCGAGCAGGACGCCAAGCAACAGCATAGCGCGTTTCATCCCGTTCAACCTCCTGCGATGATGGGTTCGGGGCGACGCCGGCCGCGGCCCCGCGGGGCCGGGTCGCTCGCCGCACAGTGCCGCCGGGCGCGCGGGCGCCGGCGGGCGCAAAGACAAAGCGTGGATCGCTGACATGACCTCAGATTCGGAAAGCAGTCGTTCCTCCCGGCCGCGGCGCCGGAACGCGCCGCCGGCCGGCACACGGATCAAAGAAATTGTTTGTACGCACCGGCGGGGGAAAAGTCTCGACCTGTTACAGAAATAATCGGCCGGGATTGCGCGGCCGGTCATCGCCGCGGCGGAAGGCGGGCGTCGAGTTCGGCCAAAGTCAGGCGGACGCTTACGATGTACGGTGCCTCCCCCGCACGCCAGTGGCCGTAGGTCGTGGCGACGATGGTGCCGTCGGGCAGCACCTCGACGCCGGGGTAGGCGCAGTCGGCGGCCTGGTGGTTCTGCATCAGGCGAACGCGGTACTGTCCCTCGCGGCCGTGCCGGATGTCGTCGTACGTCCCCACCCAGGCCACCCAGTCGCCCCGCGTGGGGCTGCCGGACGCCATGTCGCGGAAGGAGATGAACAGCCGCCCGTCGGGGGCGTACCGGCCGCAGTGTCGGTCACCGGTGAGCGCGCCGGGCAGCTCGCGCGGTGCGGTCCACGTCCGGCCCTCGTCCCGCGAGAATATCACATGGGCGTTGCGGCGGCGGGTGTTTTCGCGCAGCAGCACGGCCAGTTCGCCGCCGTCGGGGGAGCGGACGCAGCCGGGTTCGCACAAATGCACGTCGGCGCCGCTCCAGACCGCCTCCGGCCGCGACCACGTCAGGCCGCCGTCTTCGGAAAACGTTCGGTAGAGGGTGAACACCACCGGGCCGGCCGGAGCGGGCCGGTCGCTGAAGAACCGTCCGTCGTCGTGGAACATCGCCAGATACCGGCCGGGCGCGCGGAGTGGCGCCACGAACCCCATGACCACGATCCCGCCCCAGTCGCCCGCCGGTCGAAGCGGCGTCCAGGTGGCTCCGTCGTCCTCGGACACGGCCAGACGCGCCGGATACAGCCCCGACCAGACGATGAGCCGCCGCGTGCCGGCGGCATCGGTGACACGGTGGATCGTGGGCGTCTCCCGGCCGGTGGCCCAATCGGGGGGCACGTCCAGGCGGGGGCTCCAGGTGCGGCCGCCGTCGGAGCTCCGCTTGAGGACAATGGGCCCGGCACCGTGGCCTTTGGGATAGACCACGAGGATGGTCCGGCCATCCTCCAGAAGCGCCGTGGCGGGATGTCCCAGGTACTGCCCCGGCTCGCGGTCCACGACGGTCTGGCGGGCGACATCGGCGGCGAGATCGATCCACGGGATCGCGAACCCCCGCGGCGGGCCGTCCGGCGGCGCGGCGGCTGCGAGGGCCGCTCCCACGAGGGCGCCGAGCGTGGCGAGGCGGAGGCGCATCTCAGGGCACCGCCTCCAGCTCCGGGGGGATGGGCTCGGGCAGCGACAGGCCGGTCATGGCGGCGTCGATATCCTTGAGGCCGTGGCCGGTGACCAGGAGCACGACGGGCGCCGCCGGGTCGAGGCGGCGCTCCACGGCCACCCGGGCCAGACCCGCCGCCACGGCCGCCGCGGCCGGTTCGGCGAACACCCCGGTGGTGGCCGCCAGCAGCGACTGTGCCTCGAGAATCTCCGCGTCGGAGACAGTGAGCGAAAAACCGCCGCTTTCCATCACCGCGCGACGGGCCAGCTCGGCGTTGCTGGGGGTGCGCACCGAGATGGAGTCGGCGACGGTGCGCGGGTCGACGGCGTCGCGGTACTCGCCCGTGGCGATGTAGCGGTGGATGGCGTCGGAGCGCTCCGCCTGCACGGCCACCAGGCGCGGCAGGCGCTCGATGGCGCCGACGGCGCGCAGGTCGGCGAACGCCTTGTAGACGCCGGCGAGGATCACGCCATCGCCCACCGGCACGAGGATCGCCTCGGGCGCCTGGCCGCCGTACTGGGCGAAGATCTCGAACCCCACGGTCTTCTTCCCCTCGATGGTCAGCGGATGGTAGGCGGTGTTGCGGTTGAGCCCGCCCCGAGCGGCGGTGTACTCCAGCGACAGGCGGAAGGCGTCGTCGTAGGTGCCGCGCACCGGGATCACGCGGGCGCCGTGCTGCACCATCTGCACCAGCTTGGCCCGCGGCGCGGCCGCCGGGACGAAGATCACCGCCTCGAGCCCGGCGGCGGCGCACGCCGCCGCCGTGGCGCTGGCGGCGTTGCCGGTGGAGGCCACCACCACGGTGCGCGCGCCCAGGCGCCGGGCCTCGGCGGCCACCAGGAACGAGGCGCGGTCTTTGAGCGAGCCGCTGGGATTCAGCCCGTCGTTCTTGATCCAGACCTCGCCCCAGCCCAGCCGCGCCGCCAGTCGCGGCGCCGGCACCAGCGGCGTGTTCCCCACGGCGTAGGGCGGCTCGTACTCGGGTTCCATGGGCATGAAGAGGCGCCAGTCGGGCCGGCGCGGGACGAACCGCTCGGCGATCGCGGTGTAGTCGAACACCGCCTCGAGCACGCCGGGCAGCGGGACGCCGGGACGGTAGCCGCGGCCGCACTCGGGGCAGAGATAGCGCACGGCGTCACGGGCGTACTCCCGTCCGCACTGCGTGCAGCGCCAGACGAACTCGGCGATTTTGATCATCCTTTTCATATTCACCACGGAGGTCACAGAGGATTCATTTGCTGTTCGGGCATCGGATATCGGACATCGGACTTGGGACGTCGGTGCTCGAGGCTGGAGACGCGAGGCTGGAGGCTCGTTCCCGGCCCCTCTGTTCGTGCTCGTGCTCGTAATCGTACTCGTAATCGTGATCGTAATCGAATGGTTTAAAAGTTCAAAAGTTCACAGGTTCTCA